>CALFMX010000244.1 GCA_937902565.1 uncultured Spirochaetales bacterium | reverse complement strand
GCTCTCGTGGACCGAGCAGGGGGCGAGGTGGAGGACATTGGGATCGACGAGGGCGACGGTTCCCTTGGGGAAGAAGAAGAGCTCCGCCTCGCTGCTGGAGAGAGAAGAGAACTCCTTGAGTGCGCTGTAGGGGGTGAGGAACTGGAGGCAGTCGGTCACGGCGATGAAGAGCTCGGGGCTCTTGTGGTACTCAGCGCCGTTGATCGTGCTGTTCTGCCCGTTGCACCAGCCGATCTGGACTGCCTCTCCCCCAAAGAAGAGGGAGAGCTCTTTGAGGTCCGTGATGGCCTCGAGGCGCGCTTCACTTGTGACGTATTGGGTGCCCTCGGTGGGTAGGGGGGTGACCTCGTCGGCCAATGCTACGAGCTTGGCTGCATCAAAGGAGTCGAGGAGCCGCCCGTAGGAGGCGAAGCGGGGGTCCTCCACACTGTAGATGGAAAGCCCCTTATTGATCGTTTGAAGGGCTGTAAAGGTGGCTTGGGCGTCTGTATTCATCTCTTACCTCGTTATAAGCATGAAGATTCCGGTGAGGAGCAACATGGAGAAGACTACCAGGGAGAACTTCCTGCTGTCGATCTTGTCATGGATCTTTTCTCCGAAGTATACACCAATTGCAACAAAAGGTACCAAGAGTCCCGTAGTCTTGAGGGTGGGGCCGACAAGGGACCCCTCGGCGATGTAGCGGGCGATGATCAGGGTATTGAGAGTGACCCAGAGGAGGCAGAGCGTGGCCCTGAACTCCCCCTTGTCCTTGAGGGCCTTGGTAGTGTAGAGGACCACCACCGGCCCTCCGGTGGAGAAGATGCCATGGACCACCCCGCCGACGATGAGCAGGAGGTAGTAGGGGAGGGCCCTCCATCCGGGAGGAAGACTGCCCTCCTCCCGCTTTGCTGCAAGGCGGTAGAGCTGGCTGATCGAGGCCGCGGTGATGAAGAGGGCCAGGATCAGGGAGAGGATTCCCGTATCCTGGCTCCTGAAGAGAGCCATGCCGATCGGCAGGCCCACGATCATCAAGGCGGTGATGATGGCGTACTGGCGCCAGTTGATAGAGCGCCAGTACTTGATAGCGAGGTAGAGGGCCAAGAGCCAAGCGAGGATGGTGATCACCTGCACCGCCATCTTGATGCCCAGGAGGCTCGAGACAAAGGGCATGGCCAGGACGGCACACCCGAAGCCGGTGATGGCCTCTAGGGCATGGGTGATGAGGACCACCACCCCGCTGAGCAGGATGGCGCTCATCGCTTGCCCTCGATGATGGCGAAGAGCTGCTCTTTGCCAAGCGGAGGCAACTGGTTGTGCAACTTCGGGTCCTCCATGGAGCGGGCGAAGACCCCCACGTCTCCCAGATTTACCCCAAGGTCTGCGAAGGTGCGAGGGATCGAGAGGGTATCCATGAGGGTGACGATGGCTCTCCTCAGGGCTGCCACCTGGCTCTCTTCATCGACAAGATTGGTGTCCAGTGACGCCGCGATCTTTGCCAGCTCGCTCCTTACCGCTGTGTCACCCTGGGCCCAGTCGAAGATCTCCAGGAGGGTGAAGGCACAGCCGAGGCCGTGCGGGACGTGCCACTCTTCGCTGAGGATGAAGGAGATGGCGTGCCCTGCAGCCGTCCCGGTGAGGTTGAAGGCGATCGCCGCCTTTGTAGAGGCGATGAGCATCCGCTCCTGGAGGGCGCGACGATCCTTCTTCTTGGTAACGATTGCCTCATGGAGCTTGGGCAGCGTCTCCAACACCTCGATGGCGGCCTTTCGGGCAATCATGCGGGTGATAGGGGTGCTGTTCTTGCTCCAGATGGACTCCAGGGCGTGGTCGAGGGCATCGAGTCCGGTCGCCGCACAGAGGGCGGGGGGGACGGAGTCGAGCATCGAGGCGTCGAGGATGGCCAGGCGTGCATACATCAACGGCGAGCCGAGGGTGTGCTTTCTCCCACTGCCATCGGTATAGACACCGACCCGGGTGACCTCGGAGCCGGTGCCGGCGGTGGTGGGGATGAGGACCAGTGGCATCGAGGCCTTCTCCACCTTCAAGGTGGGTGCGTTGCCGAGGTAGCTGTCGAGCTCGCCCCCGTTGGACGCGAGCATCGCCAGCGCCTTGGCGGAGTCGAGGACGCTGCCACCCCCGATGCCGATGAGCAGGTCACAGGCGGCGAAGCGGGGGTCGCGGTACATGCGCATGATGTCCGCACTCTGGGGGTTGGGCTGTACCCGGTCGAAGATGTGGATGTTCAGCGTGGTGGACAGCTCCTCCAGCAGGGTCTGCTTCGCCGTCACCGGGGCATCATCGGTGATGATGCCTACAGTGATGGCGTCAACACTCCCTACCAAATAGCAGAGCATCTCGTGGAGTGCATCGGCAGAGAGCGATTGGCAGCTGATGATCCGTACCGGGCTCTGCAAGCTCTCGATCATTTGAAGTTCTCCCCTTCGATGGCGACAACCTGGTTGAAGGCGTTGCTCAGGAAATCATGCTTGAACTCCATCTTCTGGGTGAACTTCATCGCCAGCCATGCATCAACGATCTCGGTGGCGACAAAGGGGGCGGTGATCCACCCGCCGAGGGTGATGATGTTGGCGTTGTTGACGATCTTGGCCCGCTCGGCACTGAAGATATCATTGACCACGCAGGCGTAGATGCCCTTGTGCTTGTTGGCCACGATGGCCATCCCCTGTCCGGTGCCACAGACGAGGATCCCCTGTTCGGCCTCGCCCTTCTGGATGGCCTTGGCCACCTTGGGCGCCTGGATGAAGTAGGGCTGGGGTTTCTCTTCGCTCTCGATGCCGAAATCAAGGATGGTGTGACCCTGCTCCTTCAGGTGCTCGGTCAATGCCTTCTTCAATGGGAAACCGGAAAGGTCGCTAGCGATTGCAATAGTCATGGTACTGATTCTCCTTTGTCTTTATTGGGCGAGCAGGCGCTTTGCCTGTGTAACAATCTCATCACTGGTGAGGTGGTAGTGCTGCTGCAGCCAGGCCTGGGTCCCGACCTGGCCAAACTCATCGTGGATGCCGACCATCGCCATCCGGGTGGGGTGGACGGTTGCAAGATAGGTTGCCACCGCAGCTCCCAGGCCGCCGGCTGTTTGGTGGTTCTCCGCCGTCACGATCGCCCCGGTGCGCTTGGCCTGGGCGAGGACCAACTCCTCATCAAGCGGCTTGACGGTATGCATGTCGATCACGGTTGCCGCGATGCCTTCCTTGGCCAACGCGTCCTTGGCCTTGAGCGCCTCGACCATCATGATCGCACCCATGGCGATGATGGTGACGTCCCCACCATCACTGAGGACCTTGCCCTTGCCAAGCTCAAAGGTCTCGCCCTCACTGTAGATGGGCTCGATCGGCTTGCGGTGCAGGCGCATGTAGGTGCACCCCTGGTGGGCGGCACTCGCCTTGACCAGTGCCTTCAGGCTCACCGGGTCGGCGGGCTCGAAGACCGTCAGGGAGGGGACCATCCTCATCAGGCCGACATCCTCGAAGGGCATGTGGGTCCCGCCGTTGTAGGCGGCGGTGACCCCGGGATCAGTGCCCACGAGCTTGACGTTGAGGTGTGCATAGTTGGCGGAGAGGAAGAACTGGTCGAAGGCACGGCGGCTGGCAAAGCAGCCGAAGGTGGCGGCGAACGGGATTTTTCCGGCCGCACTGAGGCCACTGGCAACACCGACGAGGTTCGCCTCGGCTACACCGACATCTACCCCACGGCCGGGGAACTGCTCCTTGAAGCGCATCGTCCCGCTCGCCTTCATCAAATCCGCCTCGACCACCATGATCCGATCATCGGCTTGGGCAAGCTCGATGAGGGTGTCGCAATATACTGCCCGCATCTCTTTTGTACTCATCTCTTCTCTCCTCATCCTAGTTCTGCGATCGCCGCATCGGCCATCTCGCGGGTCACCGGCATGTTGTGGTTGGAGACATCACCCTCACAGAAGGCGGCTCCCTTGCCCTTGATCGTGTCCATGATGATCATCGACGGGCCCTCGGTGTGTGCCTGGGCGGCCGTGATGGCCTTCTGCAGTGCGCCGATGTCGTGGCCATCAGTGCGCTGGGTGTGCCAGCCGAAGCTCCGCCACTTGCCCTCGATGTCGCCAAGGCCCATGATCTCATCGGTGGTGCCATCGATCTGCATCTTGTTGTAGTCGGTGAAGGCGATCAGGTTGGAGAGCTTGTAGTGGGCGGCGAACATCGCAGCCTCCCAGTTCTGCCCCTCCTGGCTCTCCCCGTCGCCGATGATGGCGTAGACGAAGACCTTCTTGCCATCGAGTTTGCGCCCGTAGGCGAGGCCGCAGGCGGCTGAAAGCCCCTGGCCGAGCGATCCGGTGGTCATGTCGATACCGGGTGTCTTGGTCCGGTCACAGTGGCTCGGCAGGTTCGTGCCCCCCTGGTTGAGGGTATCGAGCTCCTCCATCGGGAAGAAGCCCTTCAGGGCAAGGGTTGCATAGAGGGCAGGGCCGGCGTGCCCTTTGGAGAGGACAAGCAGGTCCCGATCCTCCCAGTCGGGATTCTTGGGATCGACCCTCATCGTCTCTCCATAGAGCAGGGCGAGCAGCTCCACGATGGAGAGTGCCCCTCCGATGTGTCCGACTCCAAGGTTACCAATGGTATAGATGGTATGCTTTCGGATTTCTTTGGCAAAATCGACGAGGTTTTGGGTAGGCATAGACCGTTCTCTCCTTTACTTACTTAGTGAAAGTAAATATAACCCATCCGAGATCAGTTGTAAAGCTTCTTCTTGTGGATTTTTTCAGACGATGCGTTTAGACTGGCTGTAAGGGGAGTTGCATGACAGGAAATCCACTTCGGGCCTCTGATTTACGTATCCATAACCAGAACATGGTGCTCTCGATCATCCACTCGAGCAAAACCGGTGGTATCAGCCAGTCGGAGGTCGTGAACCGCACCGGCCTCAAGGCCCCGACAATCTTCCGCATCTTCACCGCATTGGAAGAGGAGGGGCTCATCTACCCGCTGGAGACGAACGGAGACGACCAGATCAGCAAGAAGGGGAGACGGCCGGTCCTCTATGCCGTGGTGAAGGACGCGCGATATACGATCGGTCTTGAGTTTTGGGCTGCGTTCCTCTCCCTCGGTGTCTTTGACTTTCACAACGAGCGGATCTACTCGGTGATGCACCCCCTCACCGATGGGGTGAAGGCTGATGACATTATCAGCCTCATCACCCAGGAGGTTAATCGCGCCATCGACCGCCTGGATCTTGACCGGGAGAAAATCATCGGCGTGGGCGTGGCCGCCCCCGGCCAGGTCGATCTCCTCAACAAGCGGGTGCGCCACTACCCCCGCATCGACGGGATGAAGGATATCGCCCTGGTCGATGAGCTTGAAGCGCGCCTGGGCCTGATGGTGATGATCCACAACAACTGCAGTGCCTTGGCTTTCAGTGAGTATCGCTACGGTGGGTATGACCACCAGGGCAGCATGTTCACCTTCCTGCTGAGGACCGGTGTCAATGGAGCCTTCGTCAACAATGACCAGATCTATGTGAATAGCCAGCAGCAGACGATCGAGAGCGGGCATATCCCGATCAACAACGATGGGCCCAAGTGTAGTTGTGGCAGCAGGGGGTGCCTGCAGGCGTATCTGCAGGATCTTGACCCCAACTCAATCGAGCAGCGCCTTGCGCTCTTCGAGGGGCTTGAAGAGCGGCTTGAGGAGCGTGATGGCTCTGCCATCAGGATCATCGAGCGGGCGGCGGGGTACCTGGCCATAGCGATGCAGATCATCAGCCGCCTGCTTGCCCCCAAGTCGTTCCTGATCGTCGCCTGCTGTGAGCAGATCGCTGTTGCCCTGAAGGCCGAGGTGGAGCACCTGTTGGGTGAGCCGGATGCCTTCTGCTCGGAGCCCCCGAAGATCTTTGCCACCAGCTACGACCCGCTGGTGGCCCAACGGGGTGCCGCGGACCTGGTGCTCCAAGAGTACTTTCGCTGAGTCTCACAATCCCTGGCCTTTGCATGGGTAAGACAGGGGGAATTTCATAGGGGTTGCATCCATACTATCGGGGTGTTGCCCTGATCTTCTTTAGGATTTTCTCCAGGCCATGTGATGGAGATCCACACTTTTCAAAAATAATTCTTGACGAATCATCAATTGTAGTATTTACTTACTTATAGAAAGTAAATAAATAGAAGCGGTATATATACCCATATCCACTGGATACAAGGAGTGGCATCGTGAAACAGCACGTACATCTGGGAGTTGTGTGCCTGGCACGGAAGACTTATGACTACCTCGCTGCCGAAGAGATCTATCAAAAGATCAAGAAAGACCTTCGCTCCATCGAGGCGGTCGAGTGGTTCTTCATCGAGGAGCTGGTCATCACACAGGAGGAGGGGGTAGCTGCTGCCAATGAGCTGGCCACCAAGCAGCTCGATGGCTTGATCTGCATCTCGGGGACCTTCCACCTCGGACACCTGGTCCTCCAGCTGAAGCGGGAGCTGGCAGTGCCGATCCTGCTCTGGGGGATGCCCGAACTCCCCTATGATGGCGGCAAGATCCGCCTCAACTCGGTGTGCGGGGTCAACCTGAACGCATCCAACCTCTACAAGAGCGGGATCGATGACTACTCGGTCATCATCCAGGATCAGGTTGATGAGGATTGGATCGACGCCATCCGTGTCATCAAGGCGATGAAGGGTGCAAAGATCGGGATCATCGGGTACCGGGCCGATGGCTTCTTCAATGTAGGGGTGCAGGACAACCTGCTCTACGGACAGACCGGGGCACTCGTCGACCACTTTGAGCTCAGTGACCTCTATGATACCGAGGTCTCTGCCGAGGAGGTCGAGCGGCGAAAGGGGCAGATCCTTGCCACCTTTGATGTCTCGACCCTCACTGAGTACCAGGTGGAGCGCGTCTCCACCCTCTCGGCGAAGATGCATGCATTCTACACAGGGCTCGGCCTCTCCGCCCTGGCCATCAGGTGTTGGCCGGAGTTTGCCAGGGACTTTGGCGTCTCCCCCTGTGCAGCGATGTCTCTGCTGCAGTCGGAGGGGCTCATCCTCGCCTGCGAGGGTGATATCGACGGGGCCCTCTCCATGATCGCCCACAAGGCGCTCGGGGCAAAGACCCCCTTCCTCTTCGACTTCTCGCAGGTCGACTTCGAGGAGGATTTCGCCCTCTTCTGGCACTGCGGTGTGGCACCCTGCAACCTCTGGGACGGGAAGTGCACCCGCAGCCTCGACACCTATTTTGCCGGTGGCAAGGGTGTGACGGCGGACTTCGTCCTCAAGAGCGGGGAGCTGTCGGTGCTCCGCATCGATAGCGCCCGGGGAGCGTACCGGGTCTTCCTGCAGGAGGCGAAGGCCATCCCGATGGAGAAGTTGCTCAAGGGGACGTACATGAAGGTCGTCTTCGACCGACCGGTGCGGGAGGTGCTCTCCCTGGTGTTGGACAACGGGCTTGCCCACCACTCGTCGGTAGTCTATGGCAACTACATCAAAGCGATGGAGATTGTCGCCAAGATCAAGGGATGGAGAGTCATCCAATAGGTATCAGGTTTGCCTTGGGCAAACATTCGATAGAAAGGAGAAATTCTATGAGAACAAAGAGTAGATTTGTCGTAGTCGTGTTGCTGGTATGCATGCTGTTCCCACTTGTGGCCCAAGGGCAGAAGGAGAGTGATGCACAGAAGGAGATCGAGCTCCGCTGGGCAAGCATCTGGGTAGGGGCCGACAGCAAGGCTCCGGCAGTAGAGGCATTGGTCAAGGAGTACAATGAGAAGAATGCAGGACGCATCAAGGTGGTCATCGAGCCACAGCCCGACTACAACGCCTATGAGCAGAAAGTACGGACGAGTCTTGCTGCAGGGATGGCACCGGCTGATATCTTCACCATCAAGTTCAACCCCACTACTGCAACGTTCTATGACTCCAATTTGTTGATGGACTTCAACAAGACGATGGATGATGCCTGGCGGGCAACCTTCGATGCCGGCTCCGTCGAGCAGTCGGTTGTCAATGGCATGCTCAAGTCGCTCCCCATGGAGACGGCGATCCTGCCCATCTGGTATAATATGGATCTCATGAAGACCGTTGGCGTGACAACCGTCCCACAGACCTTGGATGAGATGTTCAGTGCCTTTGACAAGCTCAAGGCAGCAGGGATCCCTGCCACCAGCCAGATGACCGGGGACACCAATGCATGGACCTCCATGATCTGGTTCAGCCACTTTGCCGTCTCCCTCGGTGGGGTCAATGTCTGGGACAAGCCCTTCACCGATCCAGCGTTCGTCCAGGCAGCTGAACTGACGAAGCGGATGATCAACGAGTACTCGACCGCGGACGCCGTTGGCCTGGGCGCCGGTGGCAGTGGCGGCCACTTTTTGGCCGGGCGCACCGCCGTCTTCTCCAACGGGCCCTGGTATGCCGGTCGTGCAGACCTCGCCGAGACCCCGTTCTTCAATTCGATCAAGATCGCCGCGGTTCCTCCGGCAGGGGACACCAAGGACTTCATGATCAGCCGGCTGCAGGCCAATATCTGTGCCGCATCCTCGAAGGACAAGGCCCGTGAGGCGGCAATCGTCGACTTCCTGAAGTTCTTGACCAGCTCCTCCTCGATTGCACGGATTGCAGAGACCAGTGGCGGCATGTTTGCCGTAGCGACTGACTATCGCCCGCAGATTGACCTGCAGAAGCAGTTCTACGATGTGAATGACACCGTTTCGACCACGTCATTCGACCTGGAAGCCGCCCTTGGCGCCGAGGTGACCCTCGAATTCGCCCAGCAGCTTGGTGCGCTTGCCCTCGGACGGATCAGTGCCTCGGAGTTCTGTGCTCTGGTCGACCGCAAGATTGAGAGATAAGTGTGTTGGTGCTGCTGCCTTCGGGCAGCAGCACATCCTTAAACGACCAAGGAGGACGTGATGCAAGGAGCGACAATGCAATCGAAGAAGATCTGGGGTGCTCGGACCTTGTTTTTGCTCCCGGTGTTCATCCTGTTCTTCTTTTTCTTCATCTACCCATTCTTCTTCACCATCATCACGAGCTTTACCAGCTGGCGTGGCATTGGTGCGATGAAGTTCAACGGCATCAAGAACTATACCAAGCTCCTCAGTGATGCCACATTCCGCCTCGCCCTGCGGAACAACGTCATCTGGGCCCTCTCCCAGGGCTTCATACAGGCACCGCTGGCGTGTATCGT
>CALFMX010000243.1 GCA_937902565.1 uncultured Spirochaetales bacterium | reverse complement strand
GACGGTGACGTCAGCGTCATTAGCTCTTGCCCTTATCATCCTCGCTCCTCTCGCTGACCAGCTCGTATAGGCGGGCCGATTCGGTGAGCTTGCTCAGCTCGTCCCTGCTGACAAGCGCTGTCCCGGCGATGTTGGTCCTGGAGGTGGAGCGGTCGATGATGATGACCGAGAACCTCTCTGCGATCCTGGCGATGTCACATACGACCATCGCCTTCTCTGCCAGCCTGCTCTCGTCGTTCCCCAGGCCGGTCAGGATGACGATGCGGTCGTCCTTTGACAATGCCTCGAACGGACACCGTATGGTCGGCTGGATAGAGAAGCCAAGGCGCTGCAGGCCGCGGAACACCTCCTGGCCGAACAGGTCCACATCCGCCTTGACGACGCGTTCGACCTTCTTATCCTTGCCCCGCGGGGCGGGCGGAGCGAACGGGTCGACGGCGGCGACGATGGGCCGGTTGAGGAACTCCTCCAGGCGAATGGCGACATCGATCATCGCGCCCATCCCGCTCTCGTACATCTGGATGGTTCGCCGCGACACCCCAGCAATCTCGGCCAGCGTGCCCAGGGAAATGCTCCTCTCCTCTCTCGCCTTCCTGAGCTGGTCGCCGTCCAGCTTGACGTACAGTCCGCCGGGCGCGGCGAAGATGAAAGGCGGCACGCCTTCCAGCAGGTGGTCCGCCAGCGTCTTCAGCGAGATGATCGGGATGCTGAAGCGCGAGTACACGATGCTCTCCTCTATCTCGCCAGAGCCAGAGCGCTCGCCGATGAGGAGGGGCGACGCTCCCAACGCCTCGGCTAGCGCGCTCATCTCGTCGGCGTTCTCCTTGGAGAAGGCATCGACGTTGGTGAGTATCTTGATGATGAGTAGGCGGTCGTCAAGCCTTGCCACGATGTCGAAGCTGATGCCTCGCATGCTCAGGGGCCGGGAGACGTAGAAGCCCGATCTGGCAAGCACCTTACGGACCGCATCGATGAGTTCATCCCTGTGCACGACCCAATATAATTCTACAGGCCTATAAGAATCTTGTTCGACGTTGGCGGTGAGTCCCGAAGGATATGGAAGGAAAAAGGAAAAGGGGCGAGTGGCTCACTCGCCGTTGATCTTGATCGACCGTCCCCGCTTCTTCGGAGCGGTGCGCTTGAGGGTGATCTCCAGCACACCGTTCTTGTACGTCGCATCGGCTCCGTCCGGATCGACGGCGCACGGCAGCTCCACCTGCTTGGAGAACTTGCGGTCCTCGCGATTCACCTCGATGTCCAGGAAGCGGTCCTCGGCGCGCAGCTGAATGTCATCCCTCTCGACGCCGGGCAGCTCTACTATGACCCTGACGGTGTCCTTCTCCTCGATGACATCGGTGAGCGGTTCTCTCCGTCCCGTCTCCTCCGTCCTCTGAGGCGCAGTGTTGCCGAACTCTTGGATGCGGGGCTTCCCGTCCGGACCGACGCGCATGGAGAAGCCGTAGATCATGGGCTGTCCGACGTCCTCCAGGTCTCCTCTCATGAAGTACTCCATCATGGTGTCCATCCTCCTGCGCATCTCCTCGAACTCATCATCGAAGGAGCCAAACATGTCGTCCCAGGGATCCCTGCGGCGACCTTTCTTTTCTCTCGCCATATCTATCACCTCACGTATACGTAATCCTCGGCTATCTTCTCGAACCGGCCGAGGTCGGTCCTGGTCACCGGCTTCACCTTGTTGAGCGCCTCCGTGAAGGTGCTCATGGCGATCCGGCTCTTGGTCATCTTCTCCGGGTCGGTCTCACCCTGGGCCACCATCTTGCGTATGGTCAGCATCACGGCCTCGTTAGCAAGCGCGGCCAGGTCGGCGCCGCTGTAGCCATCGGTCTTCCTGGCCAGCTCGTCGATGTCGACGTCATCCGCCAGGGGCTTCTGGGCGGTGTGGATCCTCAGGATCTGCTTGCGGCCTTCCAGGTCGGGCGTCGGGATCTTCACCAGGCGGTCGAAGCGGCCCGGGCGCAGTAGCGCCGGGTCGATCATGTCCGGCCTGTTCGTCGCGGCGATCACGACCACATTGTGAAGGCTCTGCAGGCCGTCTATCTCGGTCAGCATCTGCGATACGACCCGTTCCGTGACGCGGGAGTCTCCCTCGCCTCCTCTGACGGGAACGACGGCGTCGATCTCGTCCATGAAGATGATGCACGGAGCGGCCTGTCGGGCCTTGCGGAACGTTTCCCGCACCGCCTTCTCGGACTCTCCGACCCACTTGCTGAGGAACTCCGGTCCCTTGACGTTGATGAAGTTGGACTGCGATTCGGTGGCGACCGCCTTGGCCAGCAGCGTCTTGCCGGTGCCGGGCGGCCCGTACAGCAGGACGCCCTTGGGGGGCACCGCCCCGAGCTCCTCGAACACCTTGCCGAACTTGAGCGGCCACTCCACCGCCTCCTGCAGTTCTCGCTTCGCGTCGGTCAGGCCGCCGACCTCATCCCACTTGACGTTTGGCGACTCGACGAACACCTCGCGCAGCGAGGAGGGCTGCATCTCCCTCAGGGCGGCAAGGAAGTCGTCCCTGGTGACGGTGATGTTCATCAGCACCTCGATGGGGATCTGCTCCATGTCGAGGTCCAGGTCGGGAAGGATGCGCCTCAGGGAGTGCATGGCCGCCTCCCTCGTGAGGGCGGAAAGGTCCGCTCCCACATAGCCGTGGGTGAGGTCCGCCAGGTCCTCGAGGACCACGTCCTTCTCCAGCGGCATGCCGCGGGTGTGGATCTGAAGTATCTCGAGCCGCCCGTCGCGGTGGGGCGGGTTGATCTCGATCTCACGATCGTCGAATTTGCCATCACGCAGCATCTGGCGGAAACGCTCGCGCGTAGAAGTGCGGTCACCCTGTTCAACCACCTCAGTGCCTTGGTCGGCGGTCGGCAAGAGCAGGTCGAGGAGCCGCTCCTCGACACGGGCCTGGACCTTGTCCTTCTGGTACTCGGCCAGCTCACTCTTCACCTGCTGCACCGCAATCCCCATCAGGTCGCGGATGATCGACTCGACATCACGGCCGACGTAGCCGACCTCAGTGTACTTGGTCGCCTCGACCTTAATGAACGGCGCATTGGAGAGGCGGGCGATCCGGCGGGCGATCTCGGTCTTGCCCACGCCGGTGGGACCGATCATGATGATGTTCTTCGGCGAGACCTCATCACGGATCTCGTCAGGAAGGCGCTTGCGCCGTGTCCGGTTGCGGATGGCAACGGCAATGGTACGCTTGGCCTGGTCTTGGCCGATGATGTACTTGTCAAGCTCCTTGACAATCTCGGCAGGCTTGAGCTCGTCAAGCTTGCCACTCTTGGGATACTCCATAATATTACAATACCTCTACTTTGATGATGTCATCGGTGTAGATGCACAACTTTGCTGCGATCTGCACACTCTTCTCCGCTATCTCGGCTGCACTCATCGACGGCGCGGCCTCCAGGTAGGCCAGGGCGGCAGCCAGGGCGTAGTTGCCCCCGCTCCCGATGCCGATGGCATCCCGCTCCGGGTCGACCACATCCCCTGCCCCGTTGATCAGGTAGATCAGGGTGCCATCACTGACCAGCAGCATCGCCTCGAGTTGGCGCAGGTTCTTATCCCCCCGCCACTGCTTGGCGAGCTCCACCGCCGAGCGGGTGAGGTCGCCGTTGTACTGCTTCAGCTTCGTCTCGAAGAGCTCGAAGAGGGTGAATGCATCGGCTGTGGTGCCGGCAAAACCGGTGATGACCTTCCCGTCGTAGAGGGTGCGCACCTTGTGTGCATTGCCTTTGAGGATCGTGTCGCCGAAGGTCACCTGACCATCGCCGGCGATCGCCACTTTGCCGTCCTTGCGCACGGCCAGTATCGTTGTTCCCTTGAAACTACTCATCGTCTATCCTTCCATGGGGGTGGCTCGATCGATAGACCTCAGCCAACCGCGCTTGTGATACATGGGTGTAGATCTGCGTGGTGGAGATGCTGGCATGGCCGAGCAGCTCCTGCACCAGGCGGATATCCGCCCCACGGTCAAGGAGGTGGGTGGCAAAGGTGTGCCTGAGCACGTGCGGTGTGAACGGCTTCTGCCAACCGAGCCTCGCTCTATATAAAGCAAACATAGCACCAACGGTGCTCATCGGCAACTGTCTCCCGTCTTTTGTCGAGAGAAGCCACTCACTCTCTCTGCATTCGGCTCTCAGGCTCCTGTAGTGGGAGAGCACCGTGATCGAGCGGGCACCGAAGAAGACGTAGCGGCTCTTCTTCCCCTTGCCCAGGACACGGATCCTGCGCTCCGTCTCATCGACATCACGGCTCTTGATGGCTACCAGCTCCCCGATGCGGCAGCCCGTCTCATAGAGGAGGGTGAAGATCAGTAGGGAGAGGGTCGACGACCAGTCATCGTAGGGTTGGGAGAGCAGCTCCTCCACCTCGGCGGGTGTGAGGTAGTTGGGCAGCCGGTCCAAGACCGCACGCAGCTTGATCAACTCAAAGGGGTTGTAGGCGACCAGGCCCTGGAGCTGGAGATGGGTGTAGA
>CALFMX010000242.1 GCA_937902565.1 uncultured Spirochaetales bacterium | reverse complement strand
TCAGCATGATGATTTCGCCAATCACCAGTTCTGCTACCGAACGGGTATTCGAAAATGGTGCATTGAAGACCGGAATACCGCGCTTGCGTGCAGCTTTCAGCTCAACCTGATTAGTCCCAACCGAGAAGCAACCGACTGCGATCAGACGGTTAGCCGCAGCGAAAATCTCTTCAGTCAGTTGCGTCCGCGAACGAATGCCGACGATATGCGCTGACGAAATCGCTTCAATCAGATCGGCTTTATCCAGCGCCTTCGGCAGATGCGTGACATTGGTGTAACCGGAAGCTTTGAAGTAATCGACGGCTGTTTGATTGATGCCTTCCAGTAGAAGAACATTGATGCGGTCGCGTGCGAGTGAGAGACGTTCAGTCATTTTGGGGATTTCCAGGCTGTAACAGCAGATAGTCGGTTTACGACATGAATGAACGCAAAGCCGTCGTCAACAGGATGTATTGAAAGATTTTACCCCAATTGCAGATTCACGAAGAAAGTGAATGGAGCAGCGCCTTTTCAGAAACCCCGGCGGACCTATCTGATTACTATGGCAAATAACAAAAGCTTCCATTTGGCTCACCTGCCAACCGAGCCAAAGATATCCTTAATGACAGCAACCGGAGGAATACCCCCGATGAGTGAAACTATCACCCTTGATACGCATGAAGCCATTCGGGACTGGGTGGCTGCTCGCAACGGAAACCCCGCATTTGTCAGCACATCCATAGATCCCGATGCAGCGCCGGTATTGCGAATTGTTTTCGAGCCGGAATTCGTTGCCGATGTCGAACGGCCCTTGGATGCAGGCGGACTTGAAGTCGTGGAATGGGAAGATTGGTTTCGCGTTTTCGACCAGGAAAAACTGGTCATGCTGGTAGCTCACTCGAAGCCAGGAAAACTTGATAATTTCTATCAAATCCTCCCGGCCTAATTGCTAATGAAATAATTACCTTTTGCCGGTCAGGGACTGGCTTCAAGCCAGTTTCCCTGATCGGCTATCAGTTCTTAAGCTTCTTGCCGATGGTTTCCGCGACCAGCGCCAGCGAAATGGCTCCCGCATCGGGATGACCGATGCTCTTTTCCGCCAATGGTCTCGCCCGACCGAGTTTCGGAGCAAGTGGTGCCGTCGCGTCGGCTGCGACTTTTGCAGTCTCCGCCGCTTTATTCCAAGCATCGGCCAGCGTCTTACCAGATGCAAATTCGCTTTCAAGCGTTTCCACAAAAGGAACAAACGCATCCACCAATGTCTTGTCGCCGGGCTTCGCCCGACCAAGGGTTGTCACTGAATCAAGCGCGCGCCTGCAACCGCGAACGACCGCACCATCATCAATGTTGCCATTGTCGGAAAGCTCTGCGCTCCATGAGCGCAGCAGAAGTCCCCATAGCGCTCCCGATGTTCCTCCGGCCCGGTCCGCCCAGGCGTCACCTGCAACAGCCAATACGCTTGCGGCCCCCGCCCCGGCCTTGACGGCCTGATCAGCTGCATCTTTTGCAGCCGCAGAGCCACGTCGCATGCCTTGCCCATGATCGCCGTCGCCTGCGAAGGCATCAATGCGACCCAGTTCTTCTTCGGCCTCGACCAGCACGTCGGCGACGGCGTGCAAAATACCCTGCATGCAAACGCCACCGGCACGCCCGGCCTCATCCGCCTGAGCAAAATCGGGCGCCGCATCCTCGTTGGCAATGACATCGTCTGCGGGCTCGACTGCGATCGCTTCGCCGCGACGCAGGACCGGAGTGTCGCAAGCTGCCGTCCAATAGCGCTCGAGTTCGTCATCGAGCCAAAGAAGGGTCAGCGAACAGCCTTGCATGTCGAGACTGGTAACAAACTCACCAGCTTCAGGAGCTACAACGTCAAGACCAGCTTTTTCCAGCAACGACGCAATCGCTGTCCACAGGACAAACAGCTCTTCGTACTTGGTAGCACCAAGGCCGTTCAGGATAACACCAACTTTCTTCGTTCCTTTAGGGCGCTCCGCCAGAAGCTTCTCCACCAGCAGGCTTGCCAGACCAGAGGCAGGCAAGATCGCCTCTTCCTTGATCCCCGGCTCGCCATGAATGCCGAGACCAAGCGCCATCTGGCCTTCCGGTACGGTAAAGAGCGGATGCGGAGCGCCAGGCAAGGTGCAGCCTTTGAAGGCAACGCCAAAAGACACGGTGTTGGCATTCGCATGACGTGACAGCCGTTCGACTTCGTCCAGTGACAGACCGGCCTCAGCAGCAGCACCAGCAATCTTGAACACGACCAGATCACCAGCAATGCCTCGCCGCTTCTCGTGCATATCCGCCGGAGCGCTGGCCACATCGTCGGTTACAGGCACGATGCGGACGTCGATACCTTCGGCACGCAGTCGTTCAGCAGCAACGCCAAAATTGAGCACATCCCCGGCGTAATTGCCAAAGCCCAAGAGAATACCACCGCCCTTATGCGCCTGCCGGCAGACACGCGCCACTGCCGCCGTGGAAGGCGAAGCAAATACGTCACCAGCAACGGCTGCATCCGCGAGGCCTGGCCCGACATATCCGGCAAATGCAGGGTAATGACCCGAGCCGCCTCCGACAACCACAGCGACCTTGCCTTTAGGGACCTTTGTGGAACGAACAACGCCGCCACGCACGTGGCGAACATAGCGGTTATAGATGCTGGCAAACCCGGCAAGAGCGGTCGAGGCAAACTCCTCCGGCGCGTCGAAAATGGTCGTCATTAAAACAGTCCTTGGTCTGGGTCATTAGTCGCGTGGCAGGATGCGGCGCAAGTAGTCACGATTTGTAGCCGAAACAGAAAGCCCGTCGCCACCATAATGTTCACATAAAAACGGGCTGGCAAATCCTCGATCCAGCGCCATTTTGATCGCTGCGCGATAATTGATGATCCCGCTTTCAAGGGGAGCAGGATGTGTGACGATGACACCGGAGGCTGGATCTTCTGCACGGGTGTAGTTCTTGACGTGCCAGAACTTTGCATAAGGCGCGACCTTCTCCATCATCTGCTGCCAATGCTCGACCGGACGGTGCAGACGAATGAGATTACCCAGATCGGCATTGATCCCTACATTATCGAGGCCGACTTCCTCGACAAAACGAACCGAACTGTCCGCAGTACCGAGATAAGTATCCTCATACATTTCAAGAGACAGCTCTATGCCAAGCTCCTCTGCGTGACGACCGAGTTCGCGAATTCGTTCAACAGCCTTGTTCCAGACAGCCGGATCGTCCGGGTTCTTCGCTCCGTCGACCGTCCAGAACCATAATGCCTGTTTCTGCACGTCTGTCAGCGGTTCAAAAAGCCCGAAGGAAACGCAACTGGCACCGATTTCCTTTGCCGTGTCGATAACCCTGTGCCCATAGGCCAAATATTCGTCGCCATGCTGTGCATCGATCACGCTGCGCCGCGAAGTCGAAATCGCAGACCGCCTCGCTGCCGCGCAGGATCGCCCGGCGGGCGGGGGAGGGTGTCACAGGCACCGGCTCACCAGCGGTAGCTCAGCGTCGCGACCGCGCTGTGTGAGCTCACGCGTAATTCTTGCGGCATTGACGGTGCCCATATACACCACGATGGTCTGGCGCGGTCGCGCCAGGGTGTCCCAGTCGATGGCGTTTTCATCGCGACAGGTATGGCCGGTAACAAACAGTACCGATTGTGAATGGTCGCGGTGGGTGAGCGGGATGCCAGCGTAGGCAGAGGCACCCAGCGCAGCGGTGATGCCCGGTACGACCTTACAGGGGATCCCGTGAGCGGTGACCGCCTGCATTTCCTCGCCGCCCCGTCCAAAAATAAACGGATCACCGCCTTTGAGGCGCACCACGCGCAGGCCTTTTTTGGCGTGGCTGATCAGCAATTCGTTGATCTGTTCCTGTGGCACTGAATGGTGGCCGCCGCGCTTGCCTACCGGCACCCGCTCAGCATCGCGGCGGATCAGCGTCATAATTTCGTCTGAAATAAGTGCATCATGAAAGACGATATCGGCCTGCTGAATGGCCTGCAGGGCATTCAGGGTAAGTAATCCGGGGTCGCCGGGGCCGGCGCCCACCAGCGTCACTTCGCCGTGCTGTGGGACGCCACCTGCCAGTTGCGCCTGCAGCAAGGCCTCGGCGCCTGCTGTGTCACCTGACTGCGCAGCACTGGCAAAGCGACTGCTGAACAGCGTTTCCCAGAAGCGCCGCCTTTCGGTAATTGAGTTAAATTGTTGTTTGACCTTGCCACGCCAGCGGCCGGCAATGCTGGCCATGTTACCGAACTGCTGGGGGATCAGGGTTTCCAGTTGCTGGCGCAGTTGCCGGATCAGCACCGGCGCGGTGCCATTGCTGCTAATGGCAATCTGCACCGGCGAGCGGTCGATCACCGATGGAACAATATACGAACACAGTTGTGGATTATCCACAACATTTACCAGTTTTTTGGCGACTTCGGCCGCATCCGATACGGTCTGGTTGACTGCGGCGTCGTCGGTAGCCGCCACGACCAGGAACACTTCATCGAGCCAGCGGGCGTCAAAATGCTGGCCGCGCAGCAACACTTTGCCCTGTTCTGTCCATAATTTCAGTTGTGGTGTCAGCTCAGGGGCCGCCAGGTGGACGCGCGCGCCGGCTTCCAGCAGGGCATGCGCCTTGCGCTCGGCAACCGTGCCACCGCCAATAACCAGCACGGGACGCCCTGCGAGATCGGCAAATAAAGGAAAGGTCTGCATAGTACTACGAGTTAAATGTGAAAAAGGCGGTTATATCGTTATTACAGATGCAATCGTAGTGTTTTTACAAATAATGGAAAAATATATATCTGCTTGTAGCTTAGATCTTCTGGTAATAAGAAGATATCACATACGTGGCAGCCTTATATAGATCGGGGTAATGTAAAAATGACATATCTGTCGTTCCTGCACTGCGCAATCGTTGCTAGGATAAAACCCGTATAAATAGTCCACATAAATAGTAAACAACGAGTGACGAGCCTCCCGGGGCGTGGGTTTCACGACCTTATTCTATTCCGGGTGAGTATTGTCCGTGCGCAGGGAAATCAGACAAATGAGTTATCCACCACTATCGGGGTTACCGATAAATTCGGATACGCTATCCGAATTACAGAAAAACCTTTCGGGGTTGAATCCGTTACAGACAGCATGGCTGTCCGGCTATCTATGGGCGCGCAGCCAGCAGATGGATGCCTCTGGCGCCGTCCCCGCTGGTGTTGCGGCGGCGCAGGCTACGCAGGAGCAGGCCAGCCCTGTATTGGTATTATCGGCTTCCCAGACCGGCAATGCACGCCGTGTGGCACAATCGCTGCAGGATAAACTGAAGGCCGCCGGCGTTGCGTCAGTACTGAAAAGTGCGGGCGATTACAAGAGTCGTCAGCTTGCTGCCGAGCGCCTTGTGCTGGTCGTTGCCTCTACCCAGGGTGATGGCGAGCCACCTGAAGAAGCGCTGTCATTGCATAAGGCCCTGTTCGGCAAGAAGCCGCCAGAGGTCAAATCTCTCCAGTATGCAGTGCTGGGGCTGGGTGACAGTTCGTATCCCGATTTTTGCCAGGCAGGCAAAGACTTCGATTCGCGTCTGGAGCAACTGGGCGCGCAGCGGCTGTTTGACCGTGTGGACTGTGATCTGGATTACCAGGCTACGGCAGACGAATGGGTTGAGAAAACGGTCGCCTGGCTGGTTGAACATGAAAGCCGCAATACGGCGGCAAACGCAGCGCCAGCCAGCGTCAGCGCGCTGGTCAACGACCCACAGGTGCACGCACAGATCTATACGCGTGAGAAACCCTTTACCGCAACCATTCTGACCAACCAGAAAATCACCAGTCGCAATTCGCTCAAAGACGTGCGGCATCTGGAATTTGATCTGGGCGACTCCGGTATCCGTTATCAGCCAGGCGACGCATTGGGTGTGTGGTTTCGCAATGACCCGGCGCTGGTCGATTCCATTCTGGCTTCAACCGGCGTGGATGGCGCTGAAGATGTGACGCTGGCCGACGGCAAGACACTGGGTGTTCGCTACGCCTTGATCCATCATCTGGAAATTACCCAGAATACACCGGCCTTTGTAAAGGGATATGCGCAGCTTACCCAGGATCAGGCACTTCTTGATCTGGCAGCCGACAGCAAAGCCCTGCAGGACTATATTGCCGAAACGCCGATTGATGTCGTGCTCCGCCGGGTGCCGCAGACATTGACTGCCCAGCAGTTGTGCGATTTGCTGCGTCCGCTGACACCGCGCATGTATTCCATTGCGTCGGCACAGGAAGAGGTGGGTGACGAAGTACACATCACCGTGGCGCTGGTTGAGTATGAACAGGATGCCGTTCAGTATCAGGGCGGCGCGTCCGGCTATCTGAATCGTCGTCTGGAAGCGGGTGACGAAGTGGCTATTTTCATTGAGCCATCCGCACACTTCCGTTTGCCTCAGGATCCGCAAACGCCGATTATCATGATCGGCGCCGGCACCGGTATTGCACCGTTCCGTGCATTTTTACAGAAGCGTGATGCCGAGGATCAGGAAGGCGGTAACTGGCTTATTTTCGGTAACCAGTCTTTCAAAGATGATTTTCTCTATCAGCTCGAATGGCAGCAACTGGCCAAGTCGGAGCGTCTGTCGCACTACAGTTTTGCCTGGTCAAGAGACCAGCAGGAAAAAATTTACGTCCAGCATAAATTGCTGCAGGAAGGCAAACAGCTATGGCAGTGGCTGCAGAAGGGAGCCCATCTGTATGTATGCGGCGATGCCAGCCGTATGGCCAAAGACGTTGAAGCAGCCTTGCTTGAGGTGATTGCCAGCGAAGGCGGGCTCAGTGTTGATGATGCCGATGCCTATCTTGACGAGCTGCGTGAGTCGCACCGTTATCAGCGCGACGTATATTGAGGAATAATCATGAGTGAAATTAAAGCACCGGCAGGTAAACTGTCGGATAACGAACGCCAGAAAGGCAATAGCAAATATCTGCGCGGCACTATTGCAGAAGATCTTCAGGATCCGCTGACCGGTGGCTTCCGTGGTGACAACTTCAATCTGATTCGCTTCCACGGTATGTACGAGCAGGACGATCGTGATATTCGGGGCGAACGTGTCGAGCAGAAACTGGAACCGCTGAAAAATGTGATGTTGCGCTGCCGGATGCCTGGCGGCGTGATTACACCGGCTCAGTGGCTGGGAATTGAGGAGTTCGCCGCCAGTCATACCATGTACGGTAGCGTGCGCATTACCAATCGTCAGACCTTTCAGTATCACGGCGTATTAAAGCAGAATATTCGCCCGGTACACCAGTGGCTGCATCAGCTCGGTCTGGATTCGATCGCCACGGCAGGTGACGTTAATCGTAATGTGCTGTGTACCTCCAATCCGGTAGAGTCTGAATTGCATGTGCAAGCCTGGGAATGGGCCAAGAAAATTTCTGAACACTTGTTGCCTAAAACACAGGCTTATGCAGAGATCTGGCTGGATGGCGAGAAAGTGCAAAGCACCGATACCGACACCCTGGAACCGATCCTGGGTAAAAGCTATTTGCCGCGCAAATTCAAAACCACCGTGATCATCCCGCCACAGAACGATGTGGACCTGCATGCCAACGATCTGAATTTTGTTGCGATCGAACAGGACGGCAACCTGATTGGTTTCAATGTCCTGATTGGTGGCGGTTTGTCCATGGAGCATGGCAATACCGCGACCTTTCCCACAACGGCCTATGAGTTCGGTTTCATTCCTCTGGAAAAAACGCTGGAGACGGCGGCGGCTGTCGTGACAACGCAACGGGATCTGGGAGATCGCCGTGTTCCAAATCCACCTCACTGGTGACCCGGAGTGCGACGAAATACTCGGTCATCTACGGTTCCTTTGCTGCAGTCTTCCTCTTCCTCTTCTTCTGCTATGTCTTCTGGGCAACCCTCTTCTTCTCCGTCGAACTCGCCTACGTCTATCAGTTCCGTCCTGATGGGTCGACCATCACCGGCCTGCCGCAGAGCGCTGCGATGCAGCTGAGCGAAGGGACCAACATCATGATGCTCATCGGCAGCAACTTCCGCGACGGCAAGGGGGCGACCACAACCCGGGAGATGCTCGACCGGCTTGCCATTCCCTATAACCGCCTGCAGGGCTTCCTCCAGCTGCTCAGCCAGCTGGACTTCATCACGGCGACGAACAACAGCTATACCGCCTTCATCCCCAAGCAGCCGCTTGAGAGCCTCAGGCTACAGGATCTGGTCACCGCCATCTATGGGATGGAGAGCATCGATGAGGTCGAGCTGGAGACAGCGGGGGAGGCGGTCGCCCGTGAGGTTGCAGGCAAAGGTGTCGCCTCGTTGGGCTCGCTCACCATAGAGAACCTGCTACAGCGCATCTGAGTGCTTGTCCTCGGCGGCGATAGACAGTACTGTAGCTCTGGAGAGTGATATGTTCCTAGATCCCGATATTCAAGCACCCATCGATGCCCTGATCTGGCACTCCTTGCCCGATGAGGCGGCCCGTCCGCTGCAGTACTGGCAGATCGGCTCACTGGTGGGCATCCTCTACAAGAATCCCCCCACCCGGTTGCCCGAGAGCCTGGTGGCGCTTCCCTACTCACTGGTGGTCAAGCGTTCACATACGTCGATCCTCGTCGTCTCCCTGGAGATGGAGGACCTGCGCTCCCTCTCGCAGAGCTTGGGATGCCCGCTCAGGCAGCTGCAGGAGGAGTATCAGACGAAGGGGGTCTTCGGCCCGGTCTACGGCTACCTCTATACTGATGAGAGGCGGGAGTCGCTGGGCCTCTATACCGGCGCGCTCACCGACGAGGCGGCGGCCGCCTTCCTCCTCGAAGCAGTCCTCGATACCTTCGACCTGATCGATGACCCCGTGCTGCTAGAAGGTGAAGACGAAGCTGCCCGATAGGTTCACCGATGGGTCGTGCGGTCTCCCCTTATAGGTGGAGGGGCGCAAGATTCCCTTCGCCCCCGCTTCGATAGCGCCCGGGAGGTGGAGCGTCACGCCCTCCTTGCCGGCCACCACGGTCACATAGGTCTGGTGGGGGCCTTCGGCCACCAGGGCATCGATGAGCACCCCATCGAGGTCAAGGCTCACCCAGTCGCCGAGGCGATAGCCACCCCGCTCCAGTGCATCCCCGTCAAGTGAGAGGGTGGTGGCCCCTCCTCCTCCAACCTCGTCGATGGTGAAGGCAAGCGCCTCGGGTCGTCCTGTGGTCGCGCACGAGGTGAGGAGGAGCACTACCAACACCTGTGCAATAATTGCTCGTTTCATATCTACACCTCCTCATGGTGGAGTGTGAACTCACGTCTCTGGTAATCCAATATCCCATCCGCCTGCATCTTTGAGAGCTCGCTCGACATCGCACTGCGTTCGACACAGAGGTAGTCGGCGAGCTGCTGGCGGTCGAAGGGGATGGTGAAGGTTTGACTCTGCTGGCGCTGCGCCTCGCTCGAGAGGTAGGAGAGCAGCTTCTCCCTCGTCGAGCGCTTGGTGAGGTGGGTGATTTTCTTCATCAGCTCTTGGTTCCTCTGGCTGAGCAGGCGCACCATGTTCTCGATGAGGGTGTGGTGGTAGGTACAGCCGTGCTCACAGCTGGTGATGACCTTGTGAACATTGAGAAAGAGGATGGTGCACTGCTCGGCGGTGATTACACTCACCTCACTGGGGCGGGCGGTGCACGCCAGCGCTTCGGCAAAGCTCTCGCCGACACCGATGTTGGCGACCAGCGAGCGATTTCCCCAGAAGTCATGGCGCGTGATATGTACGGATCCTGACAGCACGATCCCGATTTCATCGGAGTAGTCCCCCTCATCGATGATGGTATAGTCGCGGGGAAAATCACTGGTCCGTCCCTCGAGGCATTGCAGGAGGTGAGGGATCTCGTCACCGCCGGTGCCACTGAAGAGGGTCGATGATTGCAAAATTCGTACTATATCCATAGGAATTCCTTTTTTGTTGTAAAAACAACATAACCGCTCTGGTGGGCATGGTAGCATAGAGGTCGAATCCAGACAATGGAGCATGAGATGGAACGACAGATAATACACATAGATAGTGAACAGTGCATCGGATGCGGCCTCTGCGTGAGTACCTGCCAGGAGGGGGCGATCGGCCTGGTCAACGGCAAGGCCGTGCTCCTGAGGGAGGACCACTGTGACGGGCTGGGAAACTGCCTGCCGATGTGCCCAAGCGGGGCCATCACCTTCGTGATGCGGGAAGTGCCCGCGTTCACCCACGAGCGCAGTGACGAGGAGCCACTCTTTTCCTGTCCCGGCACCCAGGTCAAATTCAAGGGGCCACACGTAGAGGAGACACAACCACAAGCTCCTTCCGTCCCACAGGCGAGCCAGCTGCGTCAATGGCCGGTACAGCTGAAACTGGTTGCCCCCAACGCCGGTTTCCTGGACAACTGTGACCTCCTCATCGCAGCTGACTGCGCCGCCTTCGCCCATGGCTCCTTCCACCAGACCTTCATGAAGGATCGGGTGACCCTCATCGGCTGCCCCAAGCTGGACAACGTCGACTACAGTGAGAAGCTGGCCGAGATCATCGCCGGCAACAAGATCCGCTCGATCACCGTTGCCCGGATGGAGGTCCCCTGCTGTGGTGGCCTCGACCACGCCGTCAAGCGGGCGATAGCCGCCAGCGGCAAGATCGTCCCCCTTGCAGTGGTGACCATCTCCAGCGATGGGGAGATCCTCTAGAAGAGCCAGGAGGCGGAGGGGATTACAGCCATCTGGTTCCCCTTCTTATACATCCTGCGCCGACTGGGACCAATGTGACCATAACAACCTCTTTTCCCCATCGTAGTAGCGCCATTGGCCAAAGTCAACGAACCACGATTTCCTACAAGAGATGAAGTGAAGAGGGCTCACCACCTGGAAGCCATGTAACACCAACAATGCGTACCCCGGCCATCAATATTCTGATAGAATGGAGGAGGGAGAAAATCTGATGGTACAGAAACCGCCGTATTCCATAACTGAAATGGCTGCGAGCCATCTAGCGAACATAGTGGAAACTGTAACGCGACTCGAGTATGGCACTGAGTTCAAGCGGGACATCCGCTTGCATCGGGAGAATCGTCTACGGACGATTCACTCATCTCTTGCCATTGAGGGAAATGTGCTCTCCCTTGATGAAGTGACCGCGGTCATTGAAGGTAAAACAATTGCGGGAAAGCAGACGGAGATCAGAGAGGTCATGAATGCCTATGCAGCGTATGAAACGATCATGACCCTTGACCCATACTCAATCAAAGATTTCCTTCGATCCCATAGATTGATGACAGCAGGCTTGGTCAAGGAGTCTGGGGTGTTTCGCAGCGGCGATGTAGGGGTATTCGATGGTGACGTCCCTATTCATATTGGTGCGCGACCCCAATTTGTCCCTCGCTTGATCGAAGGCTTGTTCGAGTGGGCGAGAGCATCAGAGTTGCACCCTGTGCTAAAGAGTGCAATCGTTCATTACGAGATTGAGACAATACACCCTTTTGCAGATGGCAATGGTCGAATGGGAAGACTGTGGCAAACACTGTTTTTAGCGCAGTGGAACACAATCTTTGCATGGATTCCAATGGAAACAGTGCTCTACAACGATAGAGTGCACTATTACCAGGCGATTGAAGATGCTCACACAGCGAATGACGCTGGCCCGTTTATTGAATTTACTCTCCGGTCTGTGTTGGATACATTAATTGACCAAGTAGAGCACCAAGTTGAGCACCAAGTAGAGCACCAAGTTGAGCACCAAGTTGAGCTAAGTCCCGTACAGGGTTCTGTTCTCAAAGCACTCTCCAATCGATCTCTTCTGCGTAAGGAGCTCTATATGGAGATTGGTTTGAACCCAGATTCACGATCATTCAAGCGGCACATCCAGCCGCTCTTGGACGAAGGGCTCGTCGAGAGGACCGTACCGGAGAAGCCCACCAGCAGCATACAGCGATACCGCCTGAGTGCCAAAGGCAGGAGAATAGCACAGGGCCTCTGAAAGAAGCCCTGTCGTGTGGTCAGTTGTGCTTGATAAAGGTTCCCTGGGAGAGCTCCTCTCGGGCGAGCGAGAGCTCTTCTCGACTGTTCATCACGATCGGGCCTGCCCAGGCGATCGGCTCCCTGAGGGGCAGGGCACTGTAGAGGAAGAGGCGTGCTCCCTCCGCTCCCGCCTTCAGGCGCAGCTCGTCACCTTCGGTAAAGAGCACTGCCCGATGGTAGGGCACCTCCTTGCCGTCGGTGTGGATGCTACCACGTACGATGTAGATGAAGAGGGTCTCCTCGCTCGGGCGCTCGAGGACAAACTCGGTATTGGCCTCAAGCTTCACATCAAGGTAGAGGGTTTTGACATATTCGCCGAAGACCGGTCCATCGGTACCCTTGTACGAGCCGCTGACCACCCGCACCTCGGTTCCCTTCTCCTTGACGATGGGGACCTGGTCGATAGTGATATCCCGGTAGGCGGGGTGGGTCATCTTGTCCTTTTGGGGGAGGTTCACCCACAGCTGGGTGCCCAGCATGAGATCGGAGGGCTGGGGCATCTCCTGGTGGATGATCCCGCTGCCGGCGGTCATCCACTGGCAGCCGCCCCCAAAGATGGTGCCGGTGTTGCCGAGGCTATCCCCGTGTTCCATCTCCCCCTCGATGAGGTAGGTGACCGTCTCGATGCCACGGTGTGGATGCCAAGGGAAGCCCTTGATGTAATCATTGGGATTGTCGGCATCGAAGGCATCGAGCATGAGGAAGGGGTCGAACTCTTCGGTGTCATCGTGTCCGATGACCCGAACCAATTTAACGCCGGCTCCGTCGTATTGGACGGCCCCGCCGGTTATCCGCTTGATCGCACGTGTCTTCATGGTGTGCCTCCTGTATCTCCAATCATAAAGAAGTGCCCGCTTCAGGGGAAGCGGGCACTCTCAACACTTAAAGCTCAAATGACGGGGGAGAGAAGGTACGGCTGGCCAACTCATTGTTGAGTGGATAGAGGTTGCCCCGCTCTCCACCGAAGTTCTCGAAGTCGGAGATGTTCTTCATTGCATTCTCCTCCTCCTCGCCCTGCTCCTCAATGAACCAGAAGAGCATCTGCTGTGTCCGCCAATCCTTCTGCTTGAGTGCCTCTTCATAGATTGCGTTGATGGAGGCAGTCACATACTCCTCGTGCTTCAGCGCATCGACCAGCGGCTCCTTGAGGTCCTTGTACTCCTTGCTCGGGTCGGCGATGGCGCCGAGGACGACACGGTGGCCGTTGTTGATCAGGTACTGGCGGAAGATCATCGCATGACTCTCCTCCTCCTGGGCCTGGACCTTGAACCAGTTCTCAAAGCCATCGTAGCCACGGTCAGCGTAGTAGTTGGCCATGTCGAGGTAGAGGTACGCAGAATAGAGCTCTTTGTTAATCTGCTCGGTAATCATCGATACAATAGAATCTGTAAGCATTTCAAATCTCCTTAGATGCATAAGAATATACTAATAAGACGTTGTATCGACAACAGTGTGTCCCCCGATTATGAACAAAATAGTGCCTCTGCGCGCGTCTCTCTCTGAATCTGCAAAGGAGAGGGGCAGTGAGGCACTCTTTTTGTCCAGTTCCTCTCCCTCTGCATGGGTTGGATGCCCACACACAAAAATGCGAATGACTTGCAAATTGGTACAATCTTTACTATTGTTCCCTCACAAGGAGAATTCATGCGTAGTACCTATATAGTGCTCCTCATCCTGTTGCCCGCCCTGCTCTTCGGCGGCGGTTCACAGGAGGCGCACAGCGAGAAGCCCATCGTCGCCGTCTCGATCCTCCCCCAGGCGTTCTTCGTCGACTCCATCGCGAAGGAGTACGTCCAGGTGGTGACCCTTGTGGGGGAGGGGCAGAACCCCCACTCCTACGAGCCGTCCCCGTCACAGATGGCCCAACTGGCGAAGGCCAGTCTCTGGCTCCTCTCCGGCACCGACTTCGAGCTTGCCCTCAAGGGCAAGGTCGCCAAGCTCTATCCGTCGCTGCCCATCATCGATGCTACCGAAGGCATGGTCCTGCGCACCCTCGAAGAGGATGACCACCACGACCACGATGGGCTCAACATCGACCGCCACAGCTGGCTCGGCCAT
>CALFMX010000241.1 GCA_937902565.1 uncultured Spirochaetales bacterium | reverse complement strand
AAAGAAAGTATCGGTTCGCATTGGTGATGCCGACCTGGTTTTCGAGACCGGGAAAATCGCCAAACAGGCAAACGGCGCAGTCTACGCCTCCTATGAGGGCAGTGCCGTCATCGCGACGGTCTGTGCGGGGAAAGAGCCGAACGAAGAGCTCGACTACGTACCGTTGAGCGTCGAATACAATGAGAAATTCTATGCAGCGGGCAAGATCCCCGGAGGCTTTCTCAAGCGAGAGTCCCGTCCCAAGGACAAGGAGATCCTCGTCAGCCGCCTCATCGACCGCCCGATGCGCCCCCTCTTCGACAAGGCCTTCGGCCGCGAGATCCAGGTGGTCCCCACCGTCATCTCCTCCGACATGTCCAATACCCCCGATATCATCGCCATCAACGCGGCAAGCGCGGCAGTGGTGATCAGTGACATCCCCTTCGGCGGCCCGATCGCGGCAGTGCGTGTCGGTCTGGTCGGCAACGAGTATGTCATCAACCCGACCTTCAGCCAGATCGAGGAGTCCAAGCTCGACATCGTCGTCGCCGGGACCCGTGATGGCATCACGATGGTGGAGGGTGGGGCAAAGGAGATGAGTGAAGAGGTGATGCTCGAGGCGATCGCCAAGGCACAGCCGGTTATCACAAGGCTCTGTGACGCCCAGCTCGAACTGGCCACATTGGCCGGCAAGACGAAGCTCCCCATCCCGACCTCCACCGTTGACCTCACCTGGCTCGAGCCCATCAAGGCAGAGGCCATGCCGCTTGTGGAGAAGGCCTCCTTCGTCAAGGGCAAGATGGAGCGTTACGCTGCCCTTGCTGAGGTCCAGACGAGCCTTGCGGAGAAGTACAGTGACCTCATCGATGAGGACCCCAAACGGGCCAAGCAGTTTGCCGCCCTCTTCGAGGATCTGGAGTACACGATTCTCAGGGCTTCGATCCTCGACAAGGGTGTTCGCACCGACGGGAGAAAGGTCGACCAGATCAGGCCGATCACCTGTGAGGCCGGCCTTTTGCCCCGTACCCATGGATCGGCGCTCTTCACCAGAGGTGAGACGCAGGCCCTTGCGGTGACCACCCTCGGTACGGCAAGCGATGAGCAGATGTTCGACACCATCGACGGTGAGAAGAGCTTCTCCTCGTTCATGCTCCACTACAACTTCCCTCCCTACTCGGTCGGTGAGACCGGTCGCCTCGGCACCGGACGGCGCGAGATCGGCCACGGCCACCTTGCCCAGCGTGCCCTCGAGGCGATGGTCCCCTCCAAGGATGACTTCCCCTACACGATCCGTGTCGTCAGCGAGATCATGGAGTCCAACGGCTCCTCCTCGATGGCGTCGGTCTGTGGAGGGACCCTCTCCCTGATGGACGCCGGTGTGCCGATCAAGGCACCGGTTGCCGGTATCGCCATGGGCCTGATCACCGAAGGCGCCGACTACGCCAAGTATGTCATCCTCAGTGACATCCTCGGTGAGGAGGACCACCTCGGCGACATGGACTTCAAGGTCGCAGGGACGAGAGCGGGTATCACGGCATTCCAGATGGATATCAAGATTGCCGGTGTCACCCCCGAGATCATGCAGAAGGCCCTCGCCCAGGCGAAGGTCGGGCGCATGCACATCCTCTCGATCATGGAGAAGACCCTCGAGGCCCCGCGCTCCGAGATCAGCGAGTACGCACCGAAGATCCTGACGATGAAGGTCGACGAGGAGAAGATCGGGGCGGTCATCGGCACCGGTGGCAAGACCATCAAGGCGATTGCCAGCCAGAGCGCTTCCGAGGTGAATATCGCCGATGACGGCACGATCACCATCTATGGACGCAACAATGCCAGTGCCCAGATGGCCAAGGACCTGATCAAATCCATTATCGAGGAGCCCGAGGTCGGGCGCATCTACCAGGGAACGGTGAAGCGGATCATGGACTTCGGTGCCTTCATCGAGATCCTGCCGGGCAAGGAGGGGCTCTGCCACATCTCCAAGCTCAGCAAGACCCGGGTCCAGAGTGTTGATGAAGTGCTCAAGGTAGGGCAGGTGGTGCCGGTCAAGCTCATCGAGATCGATCGTCAGAACCGCCTCAACCTCAGCTACATCGACGCCATCTCGAAGTAAGAAGGCTACGCGATGGCAGGCACTAAGATTCCCGTTGGCATCAAGCTCCTCAAAGAGGGGGCACGGTTGCCCCGTTATGGGTCACCCGAGAGTGCCGGGGCGGATCTCAGCGCCTGTCTCGACGAGCCATTGATCATCGAAGCGGGGCGCTGGGCCCTGGTCCCGACGGGACTGGCCATCAGCCTGCCCCCTGGCTTTGAGGGCCAGGTGAGGGCCCGTAGCGGCCTCGCTCTCAAGTTCGGTATCGGGGTCCTCAACGGCCCCGGCACCATTGACAGCGACTATCGGGGGGAGGTGGGGATCATCCTGATCAACCACGGCCCCGCCCCGTTTGTTGTCAACGATGGGGACCGGATCGCCCAGCTGGTCATTGCCCGCTGCGAGCAGGCGCTCTTCACCCTCTCTCCTGTCCTGGAGGAGAGTGAACGGGGCAGTGGAGGATTCGGTTCAACAGGAGTATAGCCTTGGCACCAACTGGTCGTCATACGCTGGTCTATCGCCACACTGCACGGGAGTATCTGCTCTCGTTTGTCGTGGCGTTTCTCTTTTTCTTCTTTATCTTCTTCATAAACCAGATCCTCCTGCTCGCCCAGAAGATCCTGATCAAGAACGTCGACTACTCCTCGGTCCTGATCCTCGTCCTCCTCTCCATCCCCCAGTTCCTCCTCTACACCTTCCCCTTTGCATCGCTGTCGGCAAGCAGCATGGTCATCGGGGACCTGGGGGCGAACAACGAGCTCTTGGCGATGCGCAGCAGCGGCATCTCCCTCTACCGGGTCTTTGTGCCGATCATCGCCATCTCGCTCCTCTTCAGTGCGACCACCTTCGTCACCGCCGACGTCCTGGTCCCCTACAGCGCCAAGCAGTACCGTGCCCTCTATACCGAGCTGATGCGCGATCTTCCCACCATCGAGATCAGGGCCAACGCCACCAACACCATCGGCAGCCGGTCGATTACCAACCGGGCGGTCGATGGGTCTACGATCCATGACCTTGTGATGATCGAGCAGAACGGGGCGCGAAGCGGCCAGGTCATCACCGCCCCCAGCGCCGAGATCACCCTTGCCGACCTTGCATCCTTCGTCTACCGCCTCGATGTGGAGGAGCCGACGATCCTCAAGAGCGAGAGCGGGGAGGGGTGGACCCTCTCGAGCGCCGACCAGGCAACGGTGATGCTGAACCTCGGCTCGCAGGTGGCCAGCATTGCCAGCGCCCTGCCATCCCAGCTCTCGACCAGGGAGCTGCGGGAGAAGATCCAGGAGAACAAGGCAACGCTCGATGAGGAGCTCTCGCGCCACCAGCAGAAGATTGATGCAGTGGCCGCACAGCTGGAGGCTGCCCGTCTGAAGGGGGCCGGAGAGCGTGTCGCTGAGCTTGAGGAGAGCCTGGACGATCTCAAGGCCCACAAGCCGGTCAACTTCTACTACCTCTACTACCGCGCCGAGCTCTCCAAGAAGTACGCCCTCTCTGCCGCCTGCACACTCCTCGTCCTCATCACCTTCTCTCTCTCCTTCCTCCGTCTCAAACACGGACGGCTCATCGGCTTCGGCCTCTCGATGCTGGCAAGCGTCCTCTACTGGTACATCCTCTTCTTCAGCCAGATGAAGGTCTTCAATACCGCCATCGCCGTCGAGATTTGGATCTGGCTTGCCAACATCATCCTCGGCAGCCTGGGCATCATCGGCCTGGTGGTCACGAGGCGCCTATGAGGGTCATCGACCGCCTCTCCATACGTAGCGTGGTGGACACCGCTGTGGTGACCCTCGGCCTCTGCACGCTGATGCTGCTCTCCGTCGACCTCTTCTCAAACCTCGACTCCTACCTCACCAGTGGGGTGGGGTGGCCCACCATCGCACACCTGACCAGCCTCTACATCCCCCAGGCGATTATCTTCGCCCTCGGTCCCTCGCTCCTCTTCTCCGTCTCCTACTACCTCTCCCAGATGGAGGCCAACAACGAGATGATCTGTCTCTACGGCTGTGGTATCAGCTACCGCCGGCTCATCATGCCGATCCTGATGGTGGGCCTCCTCTTCTCCCTCTTCCAGTTTGCCCTCTATGAAGAGGTCCTCATCCCGGCCCAGCTGAAGCGGACTCAGATCGAGGATGAGCTCTTCGGCCTCCGTTCTACCCACGACAGCCGCAACCTCACCATGGCCGACCCCGCCGGCCGGTACGTGGTCTGGTCCAGGCACTACAACGACAGCGAAGCGCTGCTCAGCCAGGTGGTCTTCATCCTCCTCGACGAGGATGGGCAGCTTGAGAGCCGCATCGACAGTGACCGTGCCCGCTGGGATGAGGGGAGCGGGCACTGGATCTTCGAGGGAGTACGTATCCAGCACGTCGACACGGCACACAAAGAGGTGGCCACCACCAGGGAGGAGACACTTGCCCTCCCGCTCTTCAGCCTCGAACCCTCCTTCTTCAAGAACATCAGCGATGACATCAAGACGATGGAGCTGGCCCAGGCGTTCGAGTACCTCTCAGCCATCAAGGCGCTCGACCATGAGCGCTACGCCCCGCTTGCCACCGATTTTGCCAAGCGCCTCTTCGATGCGCTCAACCCCCTGCTCCTGGTGATCATCGCCGTGACGATCAGCTATCGATACAAGAAGAACATCCTCCTCTTCTCGATCATCACCGCCATCACGGTTGCGGTGATCTACTATGTGGTGCAGATGGTCACCCTCATCATGGCCCGACAGGGGGTCATCAACAGCGTATGGGCTATGGTAATTCCCATGATTGTGCTACTCTTGGTGGCACTCGCCGAACGGGCGATCATCAGGGGACGGCAATGAACATCTTTGTAGAGACACATCGCGATAGGACGAGCGCAGCTCGCCTCGGCCTGCTCACCCTCGGCCATGGGGTGGTGGAGACGCCGGTCTTCATGCCGGTGGGGACCGCAGCCACGGTCAAGGGCATCTTCCACCGAGACGTGGCAGCCATCGGCTACAACCTCATCCTCGGCAACACCTACCACCTCTACCTCAGGCCGGGCGAAGCCGTACTCGACCACTTCGGCGGCCTGCATGCCTTCTCAAGCTGGCAGGGCAACCTGCTCACCGACAGCGGCGGCTTCCAGGTCTTCAGCCTGCCGGGGTTGAGGAAGATCGAAGAGACGGGTGTCGCCTTCCAGAGCCATATCGACGGCAACCGCCACCTCTTCACCCCCGAGAGCGTCGTGGAGACGCAGCGGATCATCGGCAGCGACATCGCCATGGTCCTCGATGTCTGCACCCCTCCCGAGATCACATACAAGAAGGCACGCGAGGCGATGGAGCTCACCCACCGGTGGGCACAGCGGGCCCTCGATCACCGTGACCAGCTCGGCGAGCGCTTCACGGGCAAGCTCTTCGGTATCGTGCAGGGCAACTTCTACGAGGACCTGAGAAGCGAGAGCGCCGCCTTCTTCAACGAGATGGCCTTCGACGGCATCGCCATCGGCGGGCTCTCGGTGGGGGAGACGAAGGAGGAGTTCTCCCACTACCTCGCCCATACCGCCTCCCGCGTCACCCGCGAGAAGCCACGGTACGTCATGGGTATCGGCAGCCCAGACTACATCCTCGAGGCGGTCGAGCAGGGCATCGACATGTTCGACTGTGTCCTTGCTACCCGGATGGCTCGAAACGGGAGCCTCTTCACCCGTGATGGAGTCATCACGATGAAGAAAGCGATCCACAAGTTTGACAGAGGGCCGGTGGAGGAGGGGTGCCCGTGTCTCGCCTGCACCACCTATAGCCGCGCCTACCTCCACCACCTCTTCAAGGCCGGCGAGATGCTGGCGATGCGTCTGGCGGTCATGCACAACATCTATTTTTACAATACGCTGATGGAGAAAATTCGCTACTCTTTGGAGCAGGGAAGCTTTGACACATTTTATCTTGAAAACGTTGAAAAACTTGGACAAAGAATCTAATTTCGCTTGCATGATTTCCCATTTATTGAT
>CALFMX010000240.1 GCA_937902565.1 uncultured Spirochaetales bacterium | reverse complement strand
TCGATGGTGACATTCTCCTGGCTGAAGTTCATCACCACACGATTGGAGAGGATGTTATTGTAAACCGATGCGGCGTCATCGAGGCTTCGCCCCTCCGACACCTCGCGGAACACTTCCTTATACCAGTTGATGACGTGCTCGACGTTCCCACTGAAGGAGACATGGATCACGTGCTCTGAATGAAGCAGTTTATCCGTTGCCAAGTGCACCAGACATGCTGTCTTACCAACTCCGTGACGAGAAACAAGCACTCCGAGGTTCCCACGACCGAGACCTCCGCCCAGCGACTCGTCAAAAACGCGAAGAGGACTCAAGTCGTTCAATTCTTGTATTTCCATGTACCCTCACCTCCAAGTTGTATTCGTTGAACTCAGTATACTATGAAATAGGCCCCTTGGGTACTTTTTACGTCCAGAAAACAAACAACCCCCATATGTTTCTCCAACATATAGGGGCTGTGAGTGCAATCTGAGGTGCAATTACCGCTTGCGTTTCTCCTGGTAGGCCTTCTTCAGCTCCTCGGAGACACTGACAGGGACACGGCCATATTTGCCGATTTCCATGGTGAACTCACCCTTCCCCTGGGTCAGTGACCGCAGGACTGTCGAGTAGCCGAACATCTCCGAGAGTGGGACTTCGGCGACGACCGTGCTGGAAGCGGTATCCTCGGTCGAGCTGATGATCATGCCGCGCCTCTGGTTGATCGAGGCGAAGACGCTGCCCTGGAACTCGTTGGGGGCGACAACCTCAACACGCATGATCGGCTCGAGGATGACCGGCTTGGCCTTCTCGAACGCTTCACGGAACGCACTGAGCGCTGCAGTCTGGAATGCCATGTCGGAGGAGTCGACGGCGTGCCAGGCTCCATCGTTGATGACCGCCCTGACCCCGATGACCGGGAAGCCGACCTGGCTGCCCTTCTTGATGGCGGCCTGGAAGCCCTTGTCACAGGAGGGGATGAACTCGCTGGGAATCGTCCCGCCCTTGATCTCGTCGACGAACTCGTACTCCTTCGGCTCATCGCTGTCGCCAGTGTCCACCAACGGCTCGATATAACCGGCGACCCGGGCATACTGGCCCGATCCACCGGTCTGCTTCTTGTGGGTATAGTTGAAGTCGGCACGGGCGGTGATGGCCTCCCGGTAGGCGACCTCAGGCTGCCCGATCTCGACCTCGGCCTTGTACTCGCGCTTCATGCGCTCGACGTAGACCTCGAGGTGCAGCTCGCCCATCCCCTGGATGATCGTCTGGTTGGATTCGGGGTCGACGTAGGTGCGGAAGGTCGGGTCCTCCTTGGTGAAGCGGTTGAGGGCCTTGGCCATGTTGTCACTGGCCTTCTTGTCCACCGGCTTCACGGCAAGGGAGATGACGGGACTGGGCACGAACATCGATGAGAGGGAGTAGTTGAGCTTCGGGTCACAGAAGGTGTCACCACTGGCACAGTCGATGCCGAAGAGGGCTGCGATCTCCCCCGAACCGGCCTCGGTGAGGTCCTCCATCGTCGAGGCGTGCATCCTGATCAGGCGACCGACACGGAACTTGCGCCGTGAGCGGGTATTGTAGAGCTCATCACCCTTGCGGATCTTGCCCTGGTAGACACGGATATAGGTCAACTGGCCGTACTGCCCATCCTCAAGCTTGAAGGCCAGGGCGACGGTGGGAAGGTCATCATCGGAGTGGAGGATCACCTCCTCTTCGTGGTTGTCCAGATCGAGGGCCTTGTTCACGACATCGGTCGGATCGGGCAGGTAGTTGACCACTGCGTTCAGCAGCGGCTGGATGCCCTTGTTCTTGTACGCCGACCCCATCAGGACGGGGCAGAGCTGCAACGAGATCGTCGCCTCGCGGATCGCCTTGTTGAGCAACTCCTCGGTCACGGTCTCCTCGAGCATCGCTTCCATCAACTCGTCACTGCAGAGGGAGACGCCATCGAGGAGCTCCTCACGGCGCGCTTCGGCCTCTTCAAGGAGGTGGGCCGGAATCTCCTCTTCACGGACCTGGTCCTTGTGGGGGCCGGCATCGAAGTAGAGGGCCTTCATCCTCACCAGGTCGACCACCCCCTCGAGGTGGTCCTCAAGGCCGATGGGAATCTGCATGAGGACTGCATTCAGGCCGAGCTTTTCGACGAGCTGGTCCTTGACCCGGTAGGGGTTCGCTCCGGTACGGTCGCACTTGTTCACGAAGGCGATGCGGGGAACGTGGTACCGCTTCATCTGCCGGTCAACGGTCAGCGACTGGCTCTGCACGCCACCGACCGAGCAGAGCACCAGCACTGCCCCATCGAGCACACGCAAGGAGCGCTCGACCTCGATGGTGAAGTCGACGTGACCGGGAGTATCGATGACGTTGATCTCATGATTATTCCAGATAACGTTGGTAGCCGCCGATGCGATGGTGATACCGCGTTCGCGCTCGAGCTCCATGTGATCCATGGTCGCCCCAACGCCATCCTTGCCACGAACCTCATGGATCTCGTGGATCTTATTGCAGTAGTAGAGGATTCGCTCGGAGAGTGTCGTCTTTCCCGAGTCAATGTGGGCACTGATCCCAATGTTCCTCAATTTGTGCACATTTGCCATGTTGTATAACCTCTATCAAATATAGAATATTGACTTGTTCGACAGATTTTCCTCAATGCCAACTGAAGACTGGAAACACTCTTTTTGTAGAGCACAGAACAGATTAGCAGCCGAAAAAAAGGGGGGTGGGTCATATTGTCCAACCACCTTTGCGATAGTAGTACATTGTAAATCTTTGTTCAATCCCTTTCGGTGCCCACAATCCTTTTCTGAGGCGACAATTGTATGCTACAATGGGCGAGAGGTGCGCCATGGAAACGATTTTCACAAAAATTCGTGACGGGGAGATCCCCAGCACAAAACTCCACCAGGACGATGTATGTTTCGTCATCCTGGATATCAATCCGGTCAACAAGGGCCATCTGCTCGTCATCACCAACGAACCCTATAAAACCCTGGGCGACTGCCCCGATGACACCCTCGCCCACCTGATGACCATCACCAAGAGAGCCGAGGCGAAGCTGAGGGGTACCCTTGGCTGCAAGGCTACCAATATCGTCATCAACAACGGGAGCGAGAGCGGGCAGGAGGTGCCACACCTGCACATCCACGTCATCCCCCGCTACCAGGGAGACAAGAAGGATATCCGCCTCTCCAAGGAGCAGTACAGCGAGGGGGAGATGGAAGCGCTCGGCAAGAGGCTGGAGTTCTGACATGCCGGCCTGTCACCACTGCCACACCCCCATCGATGGTCTCTACACCATCGGCTATGCAACCCTCTGCCCCCACTGTGGCAAGAGCCTGCATAGTTGCGTCAACTGCCGTTTTTACAGCCCGGGCAGCTACCATGACTGCCTCGAGGGGGTTGAGGAGGTCATCATCGACAAGGTGAGCGCAAACTACTGCGAGTTCTTCATGCTTGGTGAGGACAAGGACACCCAAGAATCAAAGAAGGCTGCGGCCAAGGCGAAGGCTGAGGCCTTCTTCTCCATCTGAGGAAGAGACTATGAGAGTTCGAATACCAGCAATCGTGTTGATCACCGTCGTGGCACTTCTATCGGGATGTGCAAGCTACACAGCCCGGGATGCAATGGACATCATTGCCATTCCCGAGCAGGACCCCGGATCGCTTGCGGTGACCAAACACTCCCTGATCGTTGCTGAACGCGAGGCTGAAGAGGCTCGTCAGGAGGAGGCAAGCGCCCGGGAGACCGTCATCCTCCTACAGGAGGAGATCGGTCAGCTTGAGCAAATCATCCAGGCCTATGAGGGCGATGACACGGTGACCCAACTACAGCAGATCATCGAGGAGCGCGGGAGGACCATCGATGAGCTGCGCGCCGGGATCGAGCAACTCAAAGGTGAGCTCAAAGCGTTGCAGGCAGAGAGACAGACCCTGATGGCCCAGCTGGAGAACGCCGACCTGGTCCTTGATACACAAAAACGCATCGAAGCTGAGGCTGGACAGCTCAGGGCAGACCTTGCAGCCCTGCAAGCGGAGTACCAACGGGTGGTTGGAGAGCTTGAGAGTGCCCAGAGTGCCATTGAAGCCCAGCAACACCTCAAAGGTGAGGCTGAGCAGCTCAAAGGAGAGCTTCGCGCCCTGCAGGCGGAACACCAGAGGCTGGAAAGCCAGCTGGCAAGCGCCACCAAGGCCCTTGATGCACAACAGCGTCTCGAGGCCGAGGCGGAACAGCAACGGATCCTCGAAGAGCAGCAACGCCAGGCAGCGTATGCCAAGGAGCAGGAGGCACTCCGCCTCCAAGAACAGGCTGAAGCCGAACGCAGGGAGCGTGAACGTGAACTGGCCCGCCTCATCCCCCCGCTCTCAGAGCTGACGCTCCCCCACCGCTTCATCACCAGCGATACCGCGGTAACCATAGCCAAGGGGAGCACCCTCAACACCATCCTCTTGCCTCTCAGTGATACTCCCTGGCAGACCGCCGATATGGTGGAGAGTGTGGCCACCTCGATCGCTGACCTGGACTATCCGGTTGTCTTTGTCACCGGGGCCATGGAGAATGTCACCGCCCTGGTCAGGCGGATCGGGGACAATGCCACGCTCGTGGAGGGCGGGGCCATCATCACCGGCCTCGAGGTCATCGAGGCGACCACCCATGCCATACGGGTGCGCCTCAACGGGGAACAGACCCTCCGTCTCGCGTTGGCCAACTTGGTCGAACATGAGGTGTTCGCTTCATTCATGGAGGGGGGCGATGAGTGGAAGGAGATCCAGGCGCGTGTCACCCCTGAGCGCCTCAAGACCCTCTTGGCCATCATCCGGGGGGGCTCGATCGTGGAGCCCACCCTGCTGGCGAGCAGCCTCTGGGAGCCGTCACACCAGGATTGGTCCTCCTTCAGCCCGATCACCTACCGCCAAATCGATTATCTCTGGCCATTGAGCATGGCCGTGGAGGATGAGCAGTTCCTCGACGCCTACCGCGTCACCCACTTCTCATCAGTAACCGATAGCGGCAATACCGTCTCATTCGGAGAGGTCAAGGAGCGGACCGACTACATCTACTCACGGAAGGTCCTGCCCCTCAGCTCGGTGATCCTCCCCGTCGGCGGGGAGTCGGCTCCTCGCGACGGCGAGGTGCAGCGCTGGGCGATCGCGGCATCCTTCATCGTCCCCTGATCACGGGATGACTTCACCCTCTCCTTCGATGGTCAGCGAGGCTATCCGCTTGGAGAGGGCGCGTCCGCGGCTTGCCATCACGACGAAGAAGAGCCCATTGAGGATGATCACGATGCCCACCACCTTCAAGAGGATGGTGCCGATCTCCTTGGGGAAGGCGAAGAGCAGGATGGATACGATCAAGCTGAAGAGCCCGTCGGCGAGGAGGGAGACGCGAAAGTTTCCCCCCTTGATCGTCAGGATTGCATCGATGAGGGAGATGATGGCCGAGAGGCCGAGCACCGCTGCCATCAGGTAGAGCATCACCGTCCAGCTGATCTTTGCCGCGGTCAGGGGAACCACCACGGCAAAGAGGCCGATGGCAATCGATATGATGGCCCTCACCAGGGTGGTACGGTGAAAGAAGAGATTCAACTTGTACGAAGAGAGGCCGATGAGCTGCACAATCGAAGAGACGGTGACAAAGAGGCCGAGCAGGAACACAAAGACGTGCAAGAAGGAGTCCTGTTGGAACATGACAAAGATCCCCAGGGCCACAACAAGTGCGCCAATTATATATCCAATGACCCAAAACCGAGTGAAAAACCCTCTTTGCATCTCTGCCTCCCGCCACTCCCTGTCCACGAAGCAGCTTTTTCTTTATGGTACAGAGAAGCAGAGCACAAGTAAAGGAACCTATTCATGTATCGCTATCTTTTCTTTGATGCCGATGGCACCCTCTTCGATTTTGACGCGGCCGAGCGTCGAGCCATCTGCGCCATGGCCGAGGAGGAAGGCGTCTCTCTCGACGATGGGCACATTGCACGCTACCAAGCGGCCAACCTCTCCTGCTGGAAGGATTTCGAACGGGGGCAGCTCACCCTGGACCAGCTGAAGAGGGAGCGCTTTGTACGCTTCAATCGTGAGAGCGGCTTCACGTTCGACCCACAGCGCAGCAGCAGGCGCTACCAATACCACCTCAGCGTACAGGGGATCCTCTACAAGGAGTCCATCGAGGTACTCACGACCCTCAAGGAGCGGGGATACACCCTCTACCTCGCCTCCAATGGCATCGCCGAGGTACAGCGAGGGCGCATTGCGGTTGCCCAGGTCGCCCACTTCTTCGACGATATCTTCATCAGCGAGGAGATGGGGGTACAGAAACCGGATGTCCGGTACTTCGAGACCATGCTCAAGAAGGCCAACCTCTCGGCCAGCAAGGCCTCGTGCCTGATGATCGGCGACAGCCTGACCAGCGACATCAAGGGTGGCATCGACAGCGGGATGGACACGGTGTGGCTCAACATGGGAGGACGGGAGAGGAGCACCCTCTCACCGACCTACACCATAACCTCCCTTACAGAGATCCTCGACCTCCTCACTCTCCCCCATTGAGAGAGTGGAGGGTGACCTCCACCACCAGGAGGGTATTGGGTTCGACCAGGAGATTACCCTCCTTGCCCCAGGCGAGCGAGGGGTGGAGATAGAAGCGGTAATGGCCACCCTGCTGCATCAGCGAGACCCCTTCGACAAACCCCTTCACCCCGAGGCTGGAGAGACGAAGCGTCACCGGGCCGCCCCGATCTGCACTCGAGTCCACGACCCGGCCACCGATGAGGCTGATCGTGTAGTCGAGGACGACGGTGCTGTAGAGCGTGGGGTGCTCGCCGCTCCCCTCCTCTATGACCTCATACTGTAACCCGCTATCGGTGGTATTGACCCCCTCCTGCTCCCCATTGACGGACAAGAAGAGCTCGGCCTCATCGAGATTTGCCTGGGCGAGGGCTTCAACCTCCTGCTGGGCGATCTGCAGCAGCTGGGCCTGCACCTCATAGAGGGTCTGGGCCATCTCATTCTGGGAGAAGAACCCGCTGCGATTGGCTGCATCGAGGGCACCCTTGGCAAAGTAGCGCTCATCGAGATCGCCGAATCCCTGTTGTTGCAGCAGGGTATTGTAGAGCATGTAGCCGTAGGTATAACTGAAGCGCTCCTCAAGGGTCGTGGGGCGACTCAGATTACCGATCACATCGGTCTCTTTGACAACGGGGGGCTGTTCACCGCTGACTACACTGACAGCCGATGGGATGATCGCGACCTTGTTCTCCTCGGCCTTGGCACATCCTATGAGCAACAGAATTAAGAGCAACGGGGTTAACACACGACTGTTCACTGAACTCCAACACCTCAACCTATACGATTGCAACCCCATGAAACAGAGCTCGTCTGCCCACCCCTCGGCAGCGAGCTCCTCAGAGGAAGCTTGCACATAGCAAACTCTACCCCACTATTGGCGTGAGGTCCAGTAAAAACCACTATGGGCGTGAGAAGACACTGCCCCCATGGCTATCGATGGCGACGATGACCGGAAAGTCCTCCACCTCCAGCTCGATCAGCGCCTCGGGGCCGAGTTCGGAGAAGGCGACCGGAGTGACGCGCTTGACCGCCTTGTTGCGGACGATCGCATCATGGACCGCTGTCGATCGCGGTCCCTTGCCGATGATCACGCTCATGCCACGGTCGAGCAGTGTTGGTGCGAAGGGATCCATCCGGGCGCTGGTCGTCGGACCACAGGCGCCGATGACCATCCCCTTGGGAGCCGGGGAGGGCCCCATGTAGTAGATGGTCGCCCCCTTGAGGCTGATGGGCAGCTCCTCATTCCGTTCGATCATCCCAAAGAGCAGGCGGTGCACCTGGTCTCTGCCGACATAGAGCTTTCCACTCAGCTTGACTTGATCATAGGCGTGCATGCCAGCGATATCGTTCGGTGTCAGTGGCAGGGTAAACTTACGCATCTTCTCCCTCCTTGTAGACGACCTTCGCCTTGCGGTCGGCCCAGCAGTTGATCGAAACGGCGAGGGGCATACCGGCGATGTGGGTCGGCTCTGCCTCGATGGCGACACTCAGGGCCGTGATGACCCCACCCAAGCCGCCACTCCCGATGCCCAGGCTCTGGACATGGGAGAGGATGTCCTCCTCCAATTTCCGGTACTGTGGATCACGGTGACCGATACGGACATCGCGCAGCAACGCCCGCTTGCTGAGGTAGGCGGCCCGATCCATGGTCCCGCCCAGGCCTACGCCGATGAAGATCGGTGGGCATGGCTTGCCACCGGCAAGGGTGACGATCTCCCCCACGGCCTTGATGACCGCCTCCGGTCCACCGGTCGGGTTGAGCATCCTCACCGAACAGCAGTTCTCACTGCCAAAGCCCTTGAGCAGGATCTGGATCGTCACATCACTGCCGTCGACCAGGTTGTAGTAGATGGCAGGGGGCATGTTGTTCGTTGTATTCTTTCGTTCAAACACCGGCTCAGAGACCACCGAGCGACGGTAATAGGCCTGTTCCACCGCTCTGAGGCAGCCGCTGTGGATGGCTTCCTCAATGGTGGAGAGGGGCAGCGTACTCTCCCTGCCGACATCGACAAAGACCAAAAAGAGGCCGGTGTCCTGGCACATGGGCAGGCGCTTCTCCTTGGCAATCCTCAGGTTCTCCAGGATGGCATCGAGGACAGCAAGGCTCGCTGTACTGCCAACGGCCCCTCCCCCCAACTCCGCTTCACTCTTCCGGGCCCACTCGATGCGGCCCAGCACATCCTCATCCAGCTCCACCACTGCGTGCATCAACGCGTCGCGAATCCTCTCTGCGAGACTCATCTACCTCCTCCTCCCAATTCGGGTCGTAGAGCCAGGGTCGCGTGATGAAGAATGAACCGAGGAGCTTGAGCAATACCAACACCACCGCAAGGCCAACGACCAATCCCATGAAGTCGGCAGCGAGGTCAGCCCACTCCCGGCTTCTACCAAAGGTGGGTTGAATCAACTCCACCAACGCCCCAAGTATCGTGCCTGCTACCAGGCTGATGATGATCGACCGTCCCGCCCATGACGAGATGTGGAGATTCGAATCCGAACGCCGCTTTTTGCGTGAGGTGAATCCGGGGATCTCGAGGGTGGCAAGGAACGAGGAGAAACCCAAGGCGGCATACGCCAACAGGTGCGCTCCCTTGTCAGCAAATGGGATCCACGAAACCTTTGGCGCTGACTCTCCCGGCATGAACGAAAAGACCAGGATCAAGATGACAACGATGGTTGTCAGTACAATCCCAACCCGGCGAATCAAGCGCTGCAATGGCACGCGTCCTCTCATGTATCTGCCCTCCTGTCAGGCTGGACAACTGCACAACGGAGGTCAATTACATCATCGCTTCAAGTTTCGCACAACGCTGTCCCTATGGGATTAAACAACCTTTACGGTTAAATGTAACGCAACCTCAATGGATGCCCACCATGAAGGCTATCCGCCCCTTCACCGAAGCCCCGAAGCAGACCACGACTTCTCCGATCGGGGCATCCAGACCAGCCGAGAGGCCGAAGCCCAGATCCCAGTCCGGCTCGAAGAAGAGGGAGTCCACCGACGGCGCCGTGCCGCTATATGGGTCATAGCGGTCAAAGAGGCCACCGCGTACCGTCACCTTGGCGTAGGTGGGATAACCCAGCAGCTCCCAGAGCCGATGTTGCCATTGAAGACCCACCAGCGCACTGTCACGTGCAAGGGAGAGGGGGCTGTACCCAGGAATCCCATCGAAGGAGCCGAGGTCTGCGTAACTGTCCAGCAGCTGATACGGCATCCTCATCAAGGAGATCGCTGCGTCGTATCGGATGCTATCATCGACAGAGATGGCAATCTTGTGCTGCAGGGAGAGGCGGACCATCCAATCCAGTTGGGTAGAAAAGCCAACGGCAGCGAGGGTGTCAATGCGTATTCCCTGCGAAGAGAAGCGGTTCTCCAAGGTGTTGTAGAGCAACGACAAGATAAAACCTCCATGGGGAAGGAACGTCGGCTCATAGGTGGTGTTATGCAGGAAGGCGAGGTTGTAGTAGCCGCTGAAGTGCAGCCACACCCCATCGGCGAAGGTCAGCGCCATGTCGAGCATCGGGGAGAGCAGGCGATCGAGCGGTGGGCTGCGGTCACCTTTGATCGACGAGGAGAGGGGGGTCAAGGAGCCGACGCTATAGCCGAGGGAGAGGTTCACATCGATGGAACCCCATTGGGGAAAGGAGAAGGGGTAACTGACACCCAGCTGCATCAAACTCTTCGTTCCCAACTGTGCGCTGACCGACAGCGTCAACGGTGTGGTGAACACCTCCTTGATACGGGCATCGAGGAAGGCGTCTGCACGAAACCAGCTTGAGGTCGAGACGAGGTTGTTGGAGAACCCCATATCGGCCGTGAAGCCCATGTTGACCTGCCCATTGCCCTTGTTGTAGCCACGCATGAGGATGGTCAGTACTCCGTCCTCCCCCATCTCGTAGGAGAGCATGGAGATGCCCTTGGCAACGCGCAACTCCCTCAGCAGGAGATTCAATTCCCGGGCGGTCTTCTCATCGAGCCGTTTCCCGACGAAGCGGGAGAAGGAGGTAGCCTCAAGCGGACGACGATGGGCGACAACAGAGAGATCCATCACCTCAACACTGAGGATCAAGGGGGCAACGAGGTCTTGGTAGCCACTACGCATTGGCTCCGTGTAGGGCTCTGTCCGGCTCTCTTCAATCTCTCGGGCCAAGGAGAGGAGCTCGTCCCGCTGCTCCTCTGCAACACGCTCACCCCGCTCGATGATCTCTTCAAAGCGGTTGAAGTCAAGGGCATTGAACTCCTTGAGCGGGATCTTGTAGAGCAGGTCTGCCTGATCCCACTGGGTGATGGCCTTGACGCGGGTAGCAAGGATCACCGTCTGCATGGCGATGACCGAAAGGCTCTCCAGCTGGGCCAGATCATCGACTACCTCGGCATTGACATCGCTTGCGATGACGTAGTCGGCTCCGAGATTGCGGGCGACCTCGATCGGGAGGTTGTCCACCAGCCCCCCATCGAGCAGGAGCTTCCCATCATCTGAGGGGAAGGGGGAGAAGATCATCGGGATGGCAATAGAGGAACGGATCGCCCGAACAAGGGATCCGTGGTCATGGATGACCGCCTCTGTGCTGACCACATCGGTGGAAACAGCACGAAATGGGATGGGCAGCTCATCAAAATCGATGGTGTTGGGGTATTTTGCAAAGAGGAAGCCCAAGAGCTCCATGATCCGCTGGTCACCGAGAATTGCCGGCGCATCACCGATCGATCCCCGGGTGAAGCCCAGGGAGAAGGTGTGTTCATAGCTGGAGGCAAAGGCCCTGCCCTTGTTGCGGCTGGCCACCAGTGGGCTCTGGGCGAAGAGGCCGAGCATGTCGGTACTCTCGACCAGGCTGCGAATCTCTTCGGTGGTGTAGCCGGCACTGTAGAGGCCGCCTATCAAGGCACCCATGCTGGTTCCCACCACCAAGTCGATGGGGATGCCCGCCTCCTCGACGGCCTCGATGATGGCGATATGGGCAAGCCCGCGCGCCCCGCCTCCTGAGAGCACCAGGGCAACCTTTGCATGGAGGGAGGAGGCAAACAAAGAGATGACCAAGAGCAGGGCCAATCCTCGCTTCATAGGCTACCCCAGTATACTTCCCAGCAGGTGTTGGTTGCCATTGAGGAAGGAGAGTGCATCGAGCTCCTTGCGCTTCTCAAGCTGCAACGCGGTCACCCAGAGGATGCCATCCGATACCGCAATACCGACACCCCTCTTCCGGTCCTTGGCAACCACGGTACCGACGGCGACCGATGGATCACGCTTCTCCGCCCCAGCCTCACTGAGCGTTCCATGGACAGCGGTGATGAAGAGGCGCTGTCCATCAAAGGTCGTCTGCGCCTTCGGCCAGGGGTTCATCGCCCTGATCTGGGCATGGAGGCTCCTGGCGCTCTTTGTGAAGTCGAGCTCTGCCATCGCCGGCTCGATGAGGGTGGTATAGGTGGGCTCTCCGCTCTGGGCGGTGAAGCGGGCCCTCCCCTCCTTGATACGCTCCAGTGCCTCGAGGGCAAGGGGAGCGCTGAGCTCTGAGACCCGGTCGGTCAATGTGAGGGTGGTCTCGTCTCCGAGGAGGTCGAAGGGGGCGGCAGAGAGGATATCGCCGCTGTCCATCTCAAGGCCGATGCGCTGGATTGAGATTCCACTGTGGGGCAGCTGGGCGAGGATCGCCCCCTGGATGGGACTCGGGCCCCGGAGCGCCGGCAGGAGCGAGGGGTGGATATTGAGCTTCTCCCCCTCGAAGAGGGCGAGGAACTTCGGGCCGAAGATCCGCCCGTAGGCAAAACAGAGGAGGGTGTCGCACCCATAGGGGGCGACGGCATCACGGGCGTCCTTGCCGAGACGGTCAAACTGGAGTACGTCGAGGCCTAGAGCCACGGCGGCCTCCTTGACGGGGGTGGGCACGAGCGTCCTGCCCCGTGGCCCCGGCTTGTCGGTGTTGGTCAGCACCGCGGCTACCTCATGGTGGCGTGCCACGGCCTGAAGGGTGGGTACGGCGATTGCCGCACTGCCGGCGAAGAGGATTCTCACCCCCCGACTCTCCGTTTGGATCGCTTCTCCCACGCCTTGAGCATCTTCTGCTGCTCCACCTCTTCGAGACGATCGATGAAGAGCACCCCGTTGAGGTGGTCATTCTCATGCTGGATGGCACGGGCAAGCAGGCCATCGGCCTTCAGGGTGAAGACCTTGCCCCGCTCATCCTGCGCCTGCACGACGATGGAGGAGGGACGCTCGACATCATGCCAGAGGCCGGGTACCGAGAGGCACCCCTCCTCTGCACAGCTGACCTCGACTGAGGTCTCGATAATCTGTGGGTTGATAAAGACACGCTTTCCAAAATCGGGGATGTCAACGACGAAGAGGCGGCTGTCCACGCCGACCTGCGGGGCGGCGAGCCCCACCCCATTGGCCTCGGCCATCGTGGTGAACATCGCATCGACGAGCATGCTGAGTGCTGAATCGAAGGTTTTGACGGGCTTGCACCGTTCTCGGAGTATCTCATCCCCAAGGGTATATATATCTAACATAGCACGCAAACTATACCAAGGGCGTTGGCTATCGTCAATGTTGGCTAGAGCAATTGGAGCGGATCGAGGTCGATTTCCAGGTAGACGGACGATGGTGCCTGGTAATGGGAGAGCACATGGTGGAGGAGGTTATGGACTGCTGCCCCCCGCTCGGATGAGACGAGGATGTGGTAGCGCCAATTGGAGGCAATCTTCTCCAGCGGGCACTCGGCGGCGACGAGCACCTCAACACCCAATTGCCGGGCCGAGGAGCGCAACATCTCCTCCAGGTGGTGCATCGCCCCCTCCACCACCTCCCGCCTCCGACCGCGGAGCACCAAGTTTGCCAGACGGGCATAGGGAGGAAAGCCCGTCTCCTTGCGCACGGCAAGCTCGTTCTCATAGAACCCATCGATATCCCCGCCGACGGCATGGACTATGGCAGGGTTCTCGCTTTGGTAGGTCTGGATGATGACCCGCCCCTCGCTGCTGTACCGTCCGGCTCGGCCGGAGACCTGCACCAGGAGGCTGAAGGTCCGCTCCTGGCTACGGAAGTCCGGGATGTTGAGACCGCTGTCGGCGTTGATGATGCCCACCAAATCGACGAGGGGGAAGTTGAGCCCCTTGGCCACCATCTGGGTGCCGACCAGCACATCCACATCGCCGGCATGCACCTGGGCCAGCTGCTGCTCCAGGCTGCCCTTGGCCTTGGTGGTGTCGGCGTCGATGCGCGCCACGCGGGCCGGATTGCCGTCGGGACGCTGTACATTGCGCAGCAGGCAGACGGCGCAATGAGCTGATGAGGACCGCGTAGGTCTTGGCGACATTGAAACGGATATTAGGGATCTCATCCTCCACCATCTCGGTGCCGAAGCCGGAATAGGAGACATCCACCGACTTGCAGGAGGGACAGACACTCACCGGCCTGGTCTTGTAGCCACAGTAGTGGCAGACCATCGCCGAGCTGCGCTTATGGTAGGTGAGCGAGACGTCGCAGTGGGGACAGAGCAGCTCATACCCACAGCTGTTGCAATGGAAGAAGTATGAGAAGCCCCGGCGATTGAGGAAGAGGATGACCTGGCGCTTGCGGTCGAGGGTCTCCCTGATCGCCTGGTCGAGGCGGCGGCTGATCATATGACGCTCATAGCGCATGTCGACGACCTCGGTGGTAGGCAAGACCCCTCCGCCTACCCGCTCCTTGAGGCGCAGTGGTTTGACCTGGTCACCCTCGCTCATCAAACGATACGCCTCAAGCGATGGGGTGGCACTTCCCATGATCAGCGTGGCGCCCTCACTCTGTGCCCGGTACTGGGCCACCTGCCGGGCATGATAGCGAGGCGTCGAGCCACTCTTGTAGCTGTTCTCATGCTCTTCGTCGATGATGATCAGGCCGAGCTGGCCGCACTGGCGCGCCAGCCGGCGCGCGCGGGCGCGCACTTCCATCGGGCTGAGCGCGGGCGATTCGTCGATGTAGACCTGCGCGTCCTGCATCAGTTGCACCGCGTGGGTCACGCGCGGCCAGTCTTCGGCGATCAGCTTGCCGGTACGCATGCGGTGCTGGTCCAGCAGGCCGACCGAGCCCAGCATACGCATGGCCAGCTGCACCGCGCCCATTTCCATGGAGAACACCGCCACCGGCAGCCCTTCCTCGATGGCCACATGCTCGCCGATGTTCATGGAGAACGAGGTCTTGCCCATGGACGGGCGGCCGGCCACGATGATCAGGTCGCCGCCCTGCATGCCCGAGGTCATCTTGTCGAGATCGGTGAAGCCCGTGGGCACGCCGGTCACGTCCATGGGGTTGTCGGCCATCTCCTGCACCTGGTCCAGCAGGTTCACGACCAAGGTGTCCAGCGACTGGAAACCCTGCTTCATGCGCGAGCCTTCTTCGCCAATGGCAAAGATCTTCTGCTCGGCCTGCTCCAGGATGTCCTTGACCGACTTGCCTTGCGGGTTGAAAGCGTTGGTGGA
>CALFMX010000239.1 GCA_937902565.1 uncultured Spirochaetales bacterium | reverse complement strand
GCGATGGCGTTGGCATGTTCGGGATCGTAGACGTTGTGGTAGATGTAGGTGGGATCGAAGAACTGCGGAGAGAGTTCGTTGACCAGGACCATGATATTCTCGCTGATGGAAAACCGAGCCCACGAGAGTGGCTGGAACTCAAATCGATGGCCGAGAAACATTCGATTTATATCATCGAACCCATAGTTGGTGAAGAAGAGATAGAGCAACTGGATTTTTGTCTTGGGATGGAAGAATGAAGCTGATAGACTGGTATGATTGGAGATATGATCACCGATAATGAGGTCCCCGGTCATCCCATGGCCCCACTTCCGTGCCCCCCGCCCAAGCGTGACCTCAGCCCAAGGACCGGCTATGGTGAGCTGGGAACGACGGGGGAAATCGGCCTCGAGGTCAAGGCCCTTGCCATAGATATTGGTGGAGAATGACTTCTGGTAGAGGTATGCAGGATCTGGGATGATGACATCGCCAATATCGAACAATGCCCCAATACGATTGGTGTTTTTTACGTTGTTTGGATTGTCTATTTCTTTGGAATATGCCCCTACCGCCACCTGTGCCGAGGTGGCAAAGTAGAGGGTCGAGCCATACTGCATGGCGATATCGAGGTCGAGCATAGGTTTGCGCTCATCATAGCTGTACATCCAATCGGAGTAGGTTTTGAAGTCCGTGGAGTTGGTGTGTACATAGCTTTCGACGTTGATGGTGGGGGTGATTCGCCATGCGAATATACCATCTGCTCGGTGGAGGCTCTCTTCCTCTAACCTGGCTGCAATGGTCTGATACAGTGCGGCATACTTCCCATCCGAGGGAATGGCTTCCAACAACCGGATTGCCTCATAGGTATTCCATGGACGCGAAGAGGACGGAAGAGGCCTGCCGGTGAGGCGATAGAGGGTGTCCATCTCCTGGTAGATCGGAGAGTCAAGGGGAATTTGGGCTGCCGTGGCAGCCGAGAGTGGCGCAAGGGCCACTAGCAGGAGTAACACGATGGGGACAAAGCGAATCTTCATAGAACAACCCTCTCACTTCTCTCGCTACTGTAGAGCACTGGTCAGGAAAAGAAAAGGAGGAGTTGCCATCAGATCCTCAGATGGTCATCGTAGCGATCGGAGAGCAGACGCCGGGTGTAGGAGTCCTGCTGCTTGAGGATCTTCGAGCCGCGGGTGATCTTGCAGAGCGAGATGCCGTAATCGGCGGCGATCTCGCGCTGTGGCTTGCCACGATAGAGGTCCTTCATCAGCTTCCACCGCATGAGCAAGTCCTTGAGCTCCTTGGGAGTGAGCATCTCATCGAGCAGCTTCGCCATCAGGGCAGGGTCGGTGGTCTCGGCAAAAACCTTTACCAGGTCATCGATCGTCGTGTCTCGTGCATCTTCTTCCATGCAATAATACTACATAGAGAAACAGGTGCGGTCAAGGCAACACTGGTCTGTTTGAGCCGCTCAGGGTATACTCTCGGCAGAGGAGCTGACATGAAAACCCAACAGCTGAGCAGCAATACCATCAATGTTCTCTTGAAGATGCAAAGGAACGAGGTGACCGAACACCTCATCTACCAGAACCTTGCCAGACGCGTAAAGGATGAGGAGAATCGTGACATCCTGTTGCGCATCGCAGACGAAGAGCTGCGCCATGCCAAGATCTGGGAGCAGTTGACCGGCAAGGAGGTGAAGCCACACCGCTTCAAGGTCTTCATCTACACCCTCCTGGCCCTGCTCCTCGGCTACACGTTCGTCCTCAAGAAGATGGAGATGGGAGAGGACAAGGCGATCGCAGGCTACTCGGCCATGATCGAAGAGCTCCCCCAGGCGAAGCAGATCGCCGACGACGAGCATCGCCACGAGCAGAGCCTGCTGGCCATGCTCGATGAGCAGCGCCTGCAGTACGTCGGCTCGATGGTGCTCGGCCTCAACGGCACGCTTCTGATGGGCGCGGCGATCTATGCGCTGATCAATGCCGTCGACAGCCTGATGGATGGCGGCAGGGCGATCGAGTTCGACTACGCCATCATCGTCACCTTCGTCAGCTTCGCCGTCTCGCTCGCCATGGCATGGTTCGTCAAAAGGCAGAACCGCAGGCTGAAATCCGCCTTCGTGGCGCTGGATGCCAAAAGCTGGCTGATGAGCGCGCTGTTGAGCGTGGCGCTCTTCATCGCCTTCGCCATCGGTTACGGGCTGACGGGAACGGCGCAGGCATGGCTCTCTCCCTATGTCGACCCGGCCGTGCTGGCGCTGGTCTGCCTCGTCATCATTCCCATGCCGCTCGGCAATGTGAAACAGGCGCTGGCCGACGCCATCGCGCAGGTCAGCCGCGACCCCGCGGTCCAGGAGCAGCTGACGCGCCAGGGCCTGGTGCCGGACAACCGCCAGCTCAAGGTCTTCGACGAGTACATCGCGCGCGAGATGGACAAGTTCAACAAGATCCTGAACATCGACCCGGTCGCGCGCACCGCGCAGGTCGATGGCGCCGCGCTGCGATCGTGCCTCATCACGCTTGCCGAGTGCGAGGGCCGCTTCGTCGTCACCGTCGAGGGCGTGTCGCGCGACCGCTCGCATCCGGTGCAGCAGGCGATGGTGGCCGAGCAGGCGGTTCAGTGCGGCTTCTGCACGCCCGGTAT
>CALFMX010000238.1 GCA_937902565.1 uncultured Spirochaetales bacterium | reverse complement strand
GCATCACGGATCAGGCGTTCGGCAATGCCCACGCACAGGGCGGAAATGTGCAGGCGACCTTTGTCGAGCACGCGCATCGCAGTTCGGAAACCATTGCCCTCCTCGCCTCCCAACAACGCCGAGGCAGGGACACGGCAATTGTCGAAAATCACGTCGCACGTCAATGCGCCGGCCTGACCCATTTTTTTGTCGGGCTTGCCCAGGGTCACGCCCGGCGTTCCGGCATCGACCAAAAAGCACGAGATGGATGAGGCTTTGCGTTCGGGTGCGGTGCGAGCCATCACAGAAAACAGCCCGGCGATGGGCGCGTTGGTGATGTAGCGCTTGGTGCCGTTGAGCACATAGCGACCATCCCTGCGCACCGCGCGCGTGCGGATCGAGCGTGCCGGATCCGCGCCGCCCGATGATTCGCTGATGGCCACGTAGACCTTCTTGCCGACGCTGGCCGCCGGTACCGCGTACTTCTGGATCTGGTACTCGCTGCCCATGTAGATCGCATTCGGCGGATCGGCACCGAACGCCCCACAGCCGGGCACGTACGCGCCCATGCGGCAACGCGCCGACTCCTCGGCGAACACCGCCTGACCCAGCAGGTTCAGACCCGCACCACCGTACTCGGCGGGCGTGCGCACGCACCACAGGCCAATGGCGCGCGCCTTCTCCTGCAGAGTCCGCAGTTGGTCGGCCGGCAGTTCATATGCGTCATGAGGCAGCCTGTCCTCCAGCGGCGCCCGCAAGCTCCTCCGGCCGTCCTGCCCTGCCCTGTACCGCTGGGAGCAGGACAACCCACAGCCGCCGCGCAAGACCTTCGAGTTCGGGCATGCCGCCCACAAAACGGTCCTCGGCGACGGCCCCGATATTCCCGAAGGCCTCATCGGCATGGATATCGGACCGAAGACCCGCGCCCTGATCACCGAGGAGCTGAAGAGCGCCAAGAGCGTTGTCTGGAACGGCCCGATGGGGGTCTTTGAGTTTGCTACCTTTGCAGAGGGCACCCTCAGCGTCGCCAAGGCGCTGACCGCAAGCAACGCCGTGACCGTTGTCGGGGGAGGGGACTCCGTCGCCGCCATCAACAAATTCAACCTTGCTGACAAGATCAGCCATGTGAGCACCGGAGGCGGCGCCTCGCTGGAGTTCCTCGAAGGAAAGACCCTGCCTGGGATCAAGGCATTGGAGAAGTAAGATGAGAAAGCCATTTGTAGCAGGAAACTGGAAGATGAACATGACCCCGAGCGAGGGGAAGGCATTTGCAGCCGAGCTGAAGAGTGCCGTCAAGGAGAGTGATACCCGTATCATGGTCGCCCCGCCGTTCGTCACCATCCCGGCAGTCGTCGAGGTCCTCAAGGGCAGCAATGTCCAGGTCGGGGCCCAGAACATGAGCGACAAGAGGAGCGGAGCCCACACCGGTGAGGTCTCTGTCCTGATGCTCAAGGATCTGGGGGTCTCGATCGTCATCCTCGGACACAGCGAGAGGCGCGCCATCTACGGCGAGTCCGACGCCTTCATCAATGCAAAGGTACTCCTGGCCCTTGAAGAGGGGATGGAGGTACTGCTCTGCATCGGTGAGACGCTCACCGAACGCGAGGGCGGACGGCTTGAGGAGGTCTTGACAACACAGATCACCGAAGGCCTCAAGGGCGTGAGCGCTGAGCAGATGAAGAGGGTCGTGCTTGCCTACGAGCCGGTCTGGGCTATCGGGACAGGCAAGACGGCGACCCCTGAGGATGCCGATAATGCCCATGCATTCATCCGCTCCCTGGTCGCAAAACTCTACAGCAAGGGTGTTGCAGAAGAGCTCATTATACAGTATGGTGGTTCAGTGAAGGCTGACAACGCAAAGGCCTTGTTGAGCAAAGAGCATATCGACGGTGCACTGGTAGGTGGCGCTTCCCTCTCGGTGGAGCAGTTCCTTCCGATTGTGAACTTCGATAAGTAAAATCGGAGTAGTAAAATGGGTGTTTTGAGCATTATTTTATTGGTTTTGTTTGTCATTGTGAGCCTGCTGTTGGTCTTCCTCATCGCCATACAGGATGAGAAGAGCGAGGGCCTTGGCGGTATCTTCGGAGGGGGCAGCAACACTGCCTTCGGTTCATACACAAGCGGTGTGGTCACCAAGGCCACCGGGGCGTTGGCAATCCTCTTTCTGGTGCTTGCCCTCCTCGTTGCCTTTGTCAACAAATCGCCGTCAACCGATAAGCTGCTCGACTCCGTTACCACCGAAGACGTCAAAGAGGCCACCGAATGGTGGACCGCAGAACCCAACCCATCAAACTAAGGGGCGGTAGCTGCCTTATCGTATCGTCTACCGGCCGCGCTTGCGGTCGGTAGTTGTTTAGGGGGAGTTTCATGAGAGTACTCGTATTATATGCACCACTGGCCAAGGCAAGTGAGAAGATGAAGGCGATTGCCGGTGCCCTCGCTGCCGGGATCGGCGAGCAGGGCCACACCGTCGATGTGTTGGACGCTTCCCTCGATGCGGGCAAGATCGTCTCATTCTACGACTACATAGTCATCGGGACCGAAGCTACCACCACCTTCGGTGGCAAGATCCCCAGCTCCCTGTCTACCTTCCTCAAGGGTGCCGGAACGCTCAGCGGAAAACGCTGTATGGCGTGGGTCACCAAGGGCGGCATACGCTCCATGAAGACGCTGCAAGCCCTGATGAAGGTGATGGAAGGCGAGGGGATGTACCTCAAGAAGAGCGAATTGATCAAGAGCACCGACCTTGCCCGGGCTGTTGGCAAGCACCTGCAGATAGATAGGAGTTGAATCGATGAAGAAAGGCGTATTAATTGGAGTGTTGATCACCCTCATG
>CALFMX010000237.1 GCA_937902565.1 uncultured Spirochaetales bacterium | reverse complement strand
ACTTTGCCGATGGCAAAGCGTTACCCCACCCTGCTGACCGACCTGCTCATCCTCCTCGCCCTCGCCTCTGTGGTCATCGTACTCACCCTCAAGACCTACAGCGGCGGCAGTGGCTACATCGAGGTGCGCACTCACCAGGCGGTCTACCGCTACGCCCTCTCAACAGACCAGGAGGTCAGTGTCGACGGACCACTCGGGAAGACCGACATCCTGATCAAGGGCGGACGGGCGAGCATCATCGATTCAGCATGCCCGACCAAGAGCTGCACAGAGCAGCGTGCCATCTCCTCAAGCGGGGAGTGGATCGCCTGCCTGCCCAACCACGTCCTGATCACGGTCGTCGGCAGCGAGAGCAGCGCGGAGGTCGATGATGTCGCAATCTGAACGCAAGGTCGCCTTCATCAGCGCCGTGACACTGCTCTGTTCAACCCTTGAATTCCTCATCCCCAAGCCCCTGCCCTTCCTCCGCCTCGGCCTGGCCAACCTGCCGCTCCTCCTCATCCTCGACTTCATCGACCTGCCCTCCTTCCTCGCCATCCTCCTCTTGAAGGCCATCGGGCAGGGGATGGTCAGCGGCACCCTCTTCTCCTACCTCATCCTCATCTCGCTTGCCGGCACCCTCTCAAGCGGCCTTGCCATGTACGCTGCCAAGCGCCTCCTCAAGACCCATGTCTCGCTCGTGGGCGTCTCGCTCATCGGTGCCTTCACCTCCAACCTCAGCCAGATTGCGGTGGCCGCCCTCGTCGCCTACGGTTCAGCCATCTGGATCGCCGCCCCCCTGATGCTCTCCCTCGGCCTGGCCACCAGCTTGGTCCTCGGCCTCTTTGCAGAGCGCTACAGGAGGCGGGGCACCTTCACCGCACGCTTTGCCGACCCCTCCTTCATCCTCGAACTGCCTGCCATGACCGAGCGCACCGGCCAAGGGGTAGCCACCATCGCCGTGATGGTGGCCATCGCGGCGATCATCGCAGCAGAAGGCCTGGGGGCGCTTGGTGCCATCGTCCTTCTCTCCTTCGCCATGCAGACGGCGTGCAGACGGCGGGTCCGCCTCGGCCCCCCAGCCGCCCTCCTCCTCTCCCTCCTCTTGCTCAGCCTCGTCGAGCCCAACGGCAGGGTCCTCCTCAGCCTCGGCTCGATTGCCATCACCGAGACCGCACTCCTTAATGCCCTCACCAAGGCACTGCGCCTCATTGCCCTCGTCTCGGCCAGCCAGGCGCTGGTGGGCACCAACCCACCGCTCAGGGGGAAAGCCGGCTCGATCCTCGTCCTCACCCTTGCCTACTTTGCCAGGCTTACCCACTCCTTCCGCCATACCCAGGGGTCCATCATCGAGCGGGTCGACCAGGCATTGGAGAGGGCAACAGGTGAAGACGCAGCGCCAACTGAGCGTGCAAAGCCGGTCCACACCCCGATTCTCCTCGTTTTGGTCACCCTGATAGTCGCCACAGCTGCGATAAGCCGGTTTTTGCAATAGAAATTGTTTGATCTTTCAAGGACAATCTTGCAAATGATTTTCCAATATTATGTTTTCATACAGATATAAAACAATAAATATCGCATTTGTATATTATATAGTATGATTATAATGAGTTTTTTGCCTATTTAAGAATATTAAATATATATTTATGTACATATATTGACAATTCCAGAATATTATCAATATTGACACTATTCGATAAATATTTATATATTAGGGCCATCACAGAGACAAGGAGTCACACCATGGCCAAGACAACAGCACCCTTTGAAGGCCAAGAGGAGCTCGCCGACCTGATCGAGCGAGTCAAACACGCACAAGATCGATATGCCACCTACTCCCAGGAGCAGGTTGACGCCATATTCCGCGCCGCTGCCATCGCAGCCAATGACGAGCGCATCGCACTGGCCGTCATGGCAGTCGAGGAGACCGGCATGGGGATCGTTGAGGACAAAGTCATCAAGAACCACTTTGCCGCCGAGTACATCTTCCACAAGTACAAGGATGAGAAGACCTGCGGGACCATCGAGGTCGACGAGGCGTTCGGCATCGCCAAGATCGCCGAGCCCAAGGGCCTCATCGCCGGTATCATCCCCACCACCAACCCCACCAGCACGGCGATCTTCAAGTGCCTTATCGCCCTCAAGACCCGCAATGCCATCATCATCAGCCCCCACCCCCGTGCCAAGCAGTGCACCGTCGAGGCAGCACGGGTGATCCGCGATGCCGCGGTCAAGGCCGGGGCCCCGGAAGAGATCATCGCCTGGATCAGCGAACCGACGATGGAGAAGACCCAGTACCTGATGCACCACCCCTTGATGAACCTGATCCTCGCCACCGGCGGCCCTTCGATGGTCAAAAGCGCCTACTCCTCGGGGATTCCCGCCATCGGGGTGGGCCCGGGCAATACACCGGCCCTCATCGACAAGAGCGCTGATGTCCGGATGGCGGTGAGCTCAATCCTCATGTCCAAGACCTTCGACAACGGCGTCGTCTGCGCCAGCGAGCAGGCGGTGGTCTGCCACCAGGACCTCTATGAGGAGGTGAAGGCAGAGTTCATCACCCGCGGCGCCCACATCCTCAGCAAGGATGAGGCTCAGTTGCTCGGTGCGATCATCATCGACCCCAAACGGGGCTCGGTAGACCCCGCCATCGTGGGCCAGAGCGCCGAGAAGATCGCCCAGTATGCGGGCTTCACGGTCCCCGCTTCCACCAAGGTCCTCATCGCCGAGGTTGACCGCATCGAAGACGATGAGCCCTTCGCCCACGAGAAGCTCAGCCCGGTGCTCGCCCTCTATCGCTGTGCATCCTTTGATGAGGGTGCCAAGATGGCCGCCTCATTGGTCGCCCTCGGCGGCTATGGGCACACCAGCGTCCTCTACGTCGATGAAAAAGAGAAGGCGAAGGTCGACACCTACAGCAGCCTGGTCAAGACCAGCCGCGTCCTGGTCAACATGCCGGCGAGCCAGGGAGCCATCGGCGATATCTACAACTTCCGTCTCGAGCCGTCACTGACACTGGGCTGCGGCAGCTGGGGGAACAACTCCATCAGCGAGAACGTCGGACCCAAGCACCTTTTGAACGTCAAGACCAAAGCAGCGAGGAGGGAGAATATGTTGTGGTTCAAGCTGCCGCCGAAAATCTACTTCAAGTATGGATCGCTGCCCATCGCCCTCGGTGAGCTCAAGGGCAAGAAGCGCGCCTTCATCATCACCGACTCCTTCCTCTTCTCAAGCGGGATGAGCGAGCGCATCACCAAGACCCTCGCCGAGATCGGCGTCGAGAGTGAGACCTTCCACCAGGTACAACCCGACCCGACGCTGGCGACCATCACCGCGGCGATGCAGTCGATCAACAGCTTCAAGCCCGATGTGCTCATCGGCCTTGGCGGGGGATCGCCGATGGATGCGGCGAAGATCATGTGGCTGCTCTACGAGCATCCTGAGGTGAAGTTCGAGGGGCTGGCCCTGCGCTTCATGGATATCCAGAAGCGAATCTACTCCTTCCCCGATATGGGCAAGAAGGCGGACCTGGTCTGTATCCCCACCACCAGTGGGACCGGCAGCGAGGTGACACCCTTTGCCATCATCACCGATGAGAAGACCGGCATGAAGTGGGCCATCGCCGACTACGCCCTCACCCCGACGATGGCGATCGTCGACAGCGAGCTGGCGATGAGCCAGCCGAAGGGCTTGACGGCAAGCTGTGGCCTGGATGTCCTGACCCACGCCCTTGAGGCGCTCGCCTCCTCGATGGCTACCGACTACACCAACGGCCTTGCCCTCGAGGCGACACGGATAATCTTCAAGTACCTGCCCAAGGCGTACCGGGACGGTGCGGACCGCAAGGCGCGTGAGAAGGTGCACAACGCATCGACGATCGCCGGCATGGCCTTCTCAAACGCCTTCCTCGGTGTCTGTCACTCGATGGCCCACAAGCTCGGTGCGCGCTTCAACGTCCCCCACGGGATGGCGAACGCTCTCCTGCTCACAAACGTCATCCGGTACAACGCCACCGACACGCCCACCAAGCAGGCGGCCTTCCCGCAGTACGAGTACCCCTCGGCGGCAAGCCGCTACGCCCGGGCAGCCGACTACGTGGCAATGGTGGTCAACGAGGAGTCCAACTCCCCGCTGATCAAGACCAATGCCAACGATTCGATGCAGCAAAAGACTGCGGCATTGGTCGAGGCGATCGAGTTGCTGAAGGGTGAGCTGGGTATCCCCAAGTCCATCAAGGAGTGGGGCATCAAGGAGGAGGATTTCCTCGCAGCGGTGGATGAGATGTCCATCCAGGCGTTTGATGACCAGTGCACCTCGACCAACCCCCGCTACCCGCTCATCAGCGAGATCCGCTCCCTCTACCTCGCCTCCTTCTACGGCACGGCGTATGTGGAGGACACCCTCTAGGATCTAGCTTCTCCATCTCTGTGCCGGCCCCCGCCAAAGGGGCCGGCACTTCTGTTCTTCCCATCGACACGCTACCGACGGTGCTATACAGAATCCATGCCTTTGGCTACGATGAGCCCATGGAAGACTACAAGCTCATCTGTTGTGATATCGATGGTACGCTGCTCAATGCAGAGCAGCGCATCAGCGGCCGCACCAAGACCGCTGTCGCCGCCCTCGCCCAGAAGGGCATCTCCTTTGCCCTGGTCAGCGGACGCAGCCCCCAGAGCCTCTCCTTGTTGCAAGAGGATCTGGGAATCGCCCTGCAGCCGCTTGGCTGCTTCAATGGAGCCTTGAGCCTCGACGAACACGGCAGCCTCATCGATGAACGGCCCATCGACTATACGGAGGCAGTGGGCGCCCTCGACGACCTGGTCCACACCGAACTGGAGTTCTTCCTCTACACCAACCACAGCTGGTATGTACAGGAGCGCACCAGCTGGTACGACAGTGAATTCGAGCTCACCCGGATAGGGGGTACCATCGCCCCGCTGAGGGAGCTCCAAGATCACCTGGACGGGAGGGAGAAGCCCTTCAAGCTCCTGGCGATGCATCGCGACAGCGCCTATATCACCAAGATGACCGCACAGCTGCAAGAGCACTTCTTTGGAAAATTGAACATCTTCAACTCCCATCCCAACTATATCGAGCTCCTCCCTCCCGATGTTGACAAGGGGAGGTCGGTGCGTGCCTTCGAGGCACGGTACAACCTGGATGCCAAAGAGGTCATAGCCATCGGTGACTACTACAACGATATCCCGATGTTCCAGGCAGTAGGGCTGGCCGTTGCCATGGGGAACGCCCCCGCCGAGGTGCAGCGGTTCGCCGATCGGGTCATCGCACCCAATAGTGAGGATGGGCTTGCCCAATTCCTCGAAACCCTCCTATGAACCACCCGCTGTCGATCTACCGGGGCCTCCCCAAGCCGATCTACACCCTCTTCTTCTCCACCGTCATCAACTCGGTGGGGATCTTCGTCTACCCCTTCCTCACCCTCTATCTGACCCAGCGCCTCTCCTACCCGCCGGCGAGGGCCGGCCTCCTGCTCACCATCGCCTCCATCCTCTACGTCCCCGGCTCCCTCTTGGGCAGCAAGCTTGCCGACACGATCGGGCGCAAGCGTGTCTTCGTCCCCTGCACGATCCTGATGAACAGCTGCTATCTGGCGGCGGGCTTCCTGGAGGGCACCGGCTGGGTGCCGTTGCTGGTCCTTCTCGCCCTCTTCTTTGACGGGATGATCGATCCTGCCCATGAGGCGATGAAGACCGACGTGACGACCATCGAGAATCGACAGGTCTCCTTCAGCCTCATCTACCTGGGACACAACATCGGCTTCGCCCTCGGCCCGATCATCGCTGGCATGCTCTTCTATAGAGCGCCCGCCTGGCTCTTCTTCGGCAATGCCATCGCCGGCTTCCTCTCGGTGTTGCTGGTCATGGCAAAGATCAAGGAGAGCAAGCCCTCAAAGGAGGTCCTGGCGGCGAGCCGAGAGTGGAAGAGCGGCGAACGGGGCGAGGAGGGAGGCCTCATCAAGGCACTCTTGACCCGCCCCACCCTCCTCCTCTTCGCCCTCTGCGCCACCTTCTTCAGCTATGCATACAGCCAGACGCTCTTTGCCCTGCCGCTGCTCACCACCGCCCTCTACGGGGAGGCCGGTGCCCCGCTCTATGGGCGCATGATGGCGATCAACGGCATAGTGGTGGTCTTCCTCACCCCCTTTGTGGTCACCGCGCTGAGGCGCTTTGATGCCCTGGCCAACATCACGATCAGCGGGATCCTCTACACCATCGGCTTCTCGCTCTTCGCCTTCGCCACCCGCAGCATCACATTCCTTCTCCTGGTGGCAGTCTATACCATCGGCGAGATCATCAGCGCGACAAACCAAAGCTACTGGGTGGCCAACAACACACCCATCAGCCACCGGGGGCGCTTCAGTGCCATCCTGCCCATCATCATGGGCTTCGGACATGCAATCGCCCCCATCGCAGGGGGGGCGATCATCCAATATACGTCAATGAATATCCTCTGGCTCACCACCGGCCTTGCGGCCCTGGCGGGCACGATTGGAATCGCGCTTCTCTCGCGCGCTACGAGAGGCGGCTGAGCAGCTCCTCCACCTCTTCAAGCGGGAAGCCCTCCAGGTTGCCATGCTCCTTGATCATCGTCTTGAGCAGTGTCCGTGTCGCCTCGCTCTGGGCGATGATGTAGCCACTCTCACGCCAGAGGTCCTCGCCGATGATCCGGCTGCTCTGCTCGAAGACGGAGCAAATCTGGCGTAGGGCGGCGTCGTCGCTCGCCTCGGAGATGCTACGTGCCACATCCTCCTGCTCTGCCTTGCTGCGGGCAAGGTCGAAGATCGCCTTCACCACCCCCTCCTCCTTGGGTTGGGGTTTGGGGTAGGTCGAACTCACCAGATAGATGGCGCCACTTGAGCAGGCGTCGACACAGAGGCGGCAGCCGTCAAGGCACTTCTCGAAGTCGATCTGGCCATTCTCGGTATTGGTTGCCCCGGTCGGACAGATGAAGAGACAGACACAATCCTTGGTACAGAGTCTGAGATTTCTTGCTGCGTGCATCAGATGGCCTCCTTTCTTACCGGATGGATCTTGAAGGAAGGAACCTTGCAAATCGGGCAGATATCAGGTGGCGCCTCCCCCACATAGACGAATCCGCAAATCTCGCAGACGAACACGCCGGTGTTCTCCGTAAGCGCTGCACCCTGCTTCTCATAACGGGCCAAGAGGCTCTTGAGTAGCTTGGAGGACTTCTCCCCCCACAGCAGTGCCCGCTTCGCCCCGCGGTCATTGGCAGCGGCGGCCTCCTTGTTGGCACGCGCATACCCCTCGCTCAGGTCTGCGTTGATCAGGGCAACCAGATCGGCGATGGATGCATTGTCCTTGACTTCCTTCTTCGCACCATAGAATGAGGCGAGCTTGGCAAAGGCGGCTGCCTCCTCACCCCTGAGTTGTTTGGAGCAGGCCTTCTCCAAATTAGTACAGAGCGCTTCGAGCTCCGTCCACGTCATCTGTCGTACATCAGCGTCCACAGGCGCCTCCTTCTTGTATACATTCGCGCCATTATACCACTGAATGACAGGGTTTTGGAATTTTTATCGCCGAAAAAGAGAAAGAAGTCGCCCCTAAATCATTGAAGCTCAATGGCCTAGGCTTACGGATTGTGCCATTGGTATTTTTTCTTACCCCCTGTGACGAGTTTCTGTCAAATGGCAGTGAAATGCACCCATACTGAATGCATGCAGTATTTGACCATAGGGGAAGCGGTTAAACAGCTACGTATCCAACAACAGATGACCCAGGAGGTGCTCATAGAGCGTGCCGACCTCAGCCGGAGCCAGCTCTACTACATCGAGAGCGGAAAGAGAGCCCCCAGCCTACCGACAGTATATGCAATCTGTTCGGCACTGGGGGTAACACTCTTCGATCTGGTCTGCTATATGTACAACGTACCTCAGGGCTCGGGGACACCAAGCATCTCATCGATGGGGGCGCCGGGGGCGACCATCGGGTAGACCTTGTCATCGAGCGGGATCTCACAATCGACGAGGACAGCCTCCCCCAGGGAAAGGGCTGCGTTGAGCACCGCCTTGGGGTCATCATCCTTGCCGAGATGCATCCCCTTCACTCCATAGGCTGCGGCCAGCCCCAACCAATCGATGGGGGTATCCAGTGTCGTCTCGCTATAGTGGCCATCGAAGAAGAGGGTCTGCCACTGCCTCACCATCCCCAGTGTCTGGTTGTTCATCAGGAGAATGACCACCGGCAGCCGGTAACGGGCGATGGTGGCAAGCTCGTTGCAGTTCATCTTGAAGGAGCCGTCACCGGCGACGTTGACGACGCGGCTCTTGGGATTGCCCACCTGGGCCCCGATGGCCGCCCCGGTGCCGTAGCCCATCGTCCCCAGCCCCCCGCTGGTCAGAAAGTGACCGGGTTGGACATGCTTGATGAACTGGGCCGCCCACATCTGGTGCTGCCCCACTTCAGTGACGATGAAGAAGTCGGGGGGAAGCTGGCTCTGCAGCGCCTTGAGGATCTCCTTGCTGCGCGCACTCTCGCTGTCCACCCTGATCGGATAGCGCCGCTTGTAGTCGGCCACCTGCTCCATCCAGCGTGTGTGGACGAGCTTCTCCTCCAGTTGTCCATTGAGCGCCTCAAGGACCACCTTCACATCACCGACGAGGTTGCAGTAGCTCTTGATATTCTTATCGATCTCGGCCGGATCGACGTCGATGTGGATGATCTTGGCGTTCTTTGCAAACGAGGAGGCCTTGCTCACCACCCGATCGCTGAAGCGGGCACCGATGACGATGAGCAGGTCACAGGCAGAGACGAGCATATTGCTCACCTTGGTACCGTGCATCCCCACCAAGCCGGTGAAGCGCTCATCGAGGCTGCTGATCGACCCGCTTCCCATCAACGAGGTACAGGCAGGGCTGTCGATAAGGTCGAGGAAGGTTGAGAGCTGTTCGCTCGCCTTCGCCCTGATGACGCCACCGCCGACGTAGCACATCGGCCGCTCACACCCCTTGATCAACTCAAGGGCCGTCTCAAGGCTCCTCTTGCCAAGTCGATCGGAACGCGGGAGCAGCGGTTTGATGACCACCTTCTCATAGTCGGTGGTATGGACGGTGATGTCCTTGGGCAGGTCGATGAGCACCGGGCCGGGCCTCCCCTCCTGGGCGATCTTGAAGGCAAGACGCATCGTGGGGGCGAGGTCGGCTACATCCTTGACGATGAAGTTGTGCTTGGTGATCGGCATCGTGATCCCGGTGATATCGACCTCCTGGAAGCTGTCCTTGCCCAGAAGCGGGAGGATGACGTTGCCGGTAAGGGCCACGAGCGGCACGCTGTCCATGTAGGCGGTGGCGATGCCGGTCACCAGGTTCGTCGCCCCGGGGCGACGAACCTGGTGACCGGCATCGCCCCGGGGCCGCTGGTGGAGATGCAGACACCGACCTTGCCGGTCGAGCGTGCATACCCATCGGCGGCGTGGGATGCCCCCTGTTCGTGGCTGGTGAGGATGTGGCGGATCCGGTCGCGATTCTGGTAGAGGGCGTCATAGAGCGGCAACACCGCCCCTCCGGGAAAGCCGAAGACCGTATCGACACCCTGCTCCACCAAACACTCTATGATGATCTGTGCTCCACTGATCTGCATCACTCTTCTCCTATCAATCTTCAAA
>CALFMX010000236.1 GCA_937902565.1 uncultured Spirochaetales bacterium | reverse complement strand
TGTGTTGATTTGCGTCTTGCTCGGTACTGATATCCGTGATTAGCCAATGCTTGCTCAACCTTAAGCCGGGTTTCTTCACGTACGCTGCTATCATTGTTGATTACTCGCGAGATTGTAGCTGTTGATACCCCGATTTCTTTAGCGATGTCATTGAAAGTAAGTCCCATAATACGCCTCTTTATTTTATGAAATTATATTATATACGCGTTTTCGCGAAAAATACAGTGTTTTTGAATGTAATTACAAATAATTTATATGAAAAATTTTCTTGACTTGCTGAAATTGACAGGATATTATGACTTTGAAATCAGAATTATCGGTATAAGTATTGGAAAATATGTATAAGATTATGAATAAATATATATTGAATACATGTAATTACAAGTAAATTATAAGAGGTAGGGAATGATAAATGTAGCGATAGTTTGTCAATATAGAGATACTGTCCAATCTCGGTTACGAAAGAGCCGCAGGCTGGTATTAACGAATCTATATGACATACTTGATTGTGAATCTCCGAGAAAGGGGGGTTGGCGATGCACCCTATGAAAGACTTAGGTAATACTCTTCAAGGTGGAAGAAAAAGGGTATCACCTCTGCCATACCTTTTCATTGCACCAGCGCTGATTCTTTTTGGAATGTTCACCATCTATCCTTTTATTAAGACGATTCTGCTTTCCTTCACGCTTACCAATGCTTATGGCAAGGCTACCAAGTTTGTGGGGTTGCAGATGTGGAAAAGGGTGCTCTCCAATGAGACATTCTGGAAAGTCATGCGAGTCACTCTAAAAGTTGCCGCCATCAATCTTGTTGGTACGTTTTCCTTGGCAACAATATTTGCTCTGATTTCCACCAACCAAGGAAGAGGTTCTAAAATTTACCAGACGATGTTCGCCCTCCCGATGGCTATCGCGTCTGCTCCGGCGGCAGGAATATTCGTATTTATATTCCGCCAGAAGAATGGGCTTCTAAACAGTATCCTAGGAACGACGATTGCATGGCAACATGAAGTGCAATACGCCATCTGGGTTGTTTGTATCGTAACAATCTGGATGCACGTCGGTACCAGTTTCATTTTTTTGTTGGTTGGTTTCAGGAACGTCCCCACTGAACTTGTGGAAAGTGCAGTTCTCGATGGTGCCAACTCAATACAGAAAATCAGGCATATCTTGATTCCGATTGCATCTCCACAAATATTCTTTGTGCTATTCCTGAATATCAATAGCTCTTTTAAGAGTTTTGCTCAAATAAAATTGCTCACTGGAGGAGGTCCTGTGAACTCCACCAAGACTATGATCTATTACATATATGAGAATGCTTTGATAAAGGGAAGGTTTGAAACGGCGTGCATTCAGGCGATCAGTCTGTTCCTGCTGATTTTCATAGTCACACGAATCCAATTTGCTCTTGAGAAGAAGGCGGTACATTACCAATGATAAATCCAAGAATAGTGAAAAATACTAAAAATATTGCATCCTACTCGGTGAAACTGCTTATCGGATTGGCATTCATTTCTCCTTTGATTATTGGCTTGATGTTTTCCATTCATACAGAAACTGAACTTTCCCAGCTGCCATTGCGTCTGTTCCCCAAGGTTCCAACATTGGAGAACTACGCTAAGGTATTCACTGTGGTCCCGATATTGCATTATCTGAAAAACTCATTGATTGTTTGCGGCGTGGCAATCGTTTCGCAGATCATTTTGGCCAGTCTTGCGGCTTACGGATTCGTGTTCTTTGATTTCCCGTTGAAGAATCTCTTATGGACCACAATCCTCGCTACTATGATGATTCCCGGCGAAGTTGTCATCATAACAAACTATGTGACTATTCAGAATATGGGATTGATAAACTCGTACTCAGGTTTGTTTATTACCTCTTTGATCTCTGGAACTAGCATATTCTTGATGCGCCAATACTATAAGCAATTGCCTAAAGACTTTAAGGAAGCTGCCACCCTTGATGGCTGTGGAGATATCGGTTTTCTTTTCAAGATTGCGATGCCGCTTTCAATACCGACTGTATCGGCACTGGCAATCTATCAGTTCGTCCGCATCTACAACGCTTACTTCTGGCCGTTGCTCGTTACGAACAAGGATGTCTGGCGGACTGTACAGGTCGGAGTATCGTACTTGGTGACCGGTGATGTCGAAGAGTATGGAAAAGTCATTGCAGCAGCAATGGTTGCAATGACTCCTGCTGTTGTTGCTTTCATCTTTGGCCAAGATTACATCATAAAAGGAATGGTATCGGGTGGCGTCAAGGGGTGATTCCGCCAATAAATTCAGTGTAACAAGCGATGTTATCGCATAAAAAAAAAGGAGATTGAAGATGAAGAAACTGACAGCAATTTTGGTTCTTATCGCGTTGATCCTGACTCCGGTGCTTGCACAAGGAGAGAAGGAAGTTCCGGCTAAAGTGGTCGAGGAAGTCAAACCGGCAGGGACTGTCGAAGTAGTATGGTGGACTTTCCATGGGGCGACCAATGTGGCGTACTTCCAGAAGGTGATTGATGCATTCAATGCCAGCCAAGCCGATTATCACGTGACTATTGAGTACCAGGGTTCTCAGAATGAGTTGATGGCAAAAATGCAGTCAACCCTCCCTAAAGAGCTGCCTGCCTTGTTCCACTTTGCCATTGAGAATATCGGAATGGTGTCTGGTGCCGATTATGCTGTGAAGGCCCAGGGGTATGTAGACAAGGACAAGACCGGCTGGCCTGAACTCAAGAATACCTATGATTCGTTCTACGCTGCTTCGTTGGATGGCGAAGGAAACCTCGTTGGATATCCCAGTGGAGTGAGTTATCCTACCATCTATTACAATGCTGACATGTTGGCAAAAGCCGGTATTGATCCCGCTTCGCTTACTTCTTACCCGAAGGTGCTTGAAGCTTGTAGGACTCTTGTAAAAGGTGGATACACCAAGTATGGAATCGGTTTCCATACTGATGCCGGCTATTATGTGAATGCCGCACTTGCCCGCGAAGGTGTCGTTGCATATAACAACAGGAACGGCTTGGATGCCCCAATAACCGAGTGTCTCTATAAGGACGGCGGTGTTGTTGAAGATGCTGTAACCAATTATCTCAACTTCTACAAAGACCTTTATGCCGAAAACCTGGGTGTACCGTTCGGTGCCAACTACAGCTCTGAAATTATCCCTCTGATGGCATCGGGAGAGTGTGCTATGATGCTCGGCGTTATTTCCATGACAACAAAGATGCTGGCAGCAGTCGATAATGGATTTGAAGTTGGAGTAATTCCCAGTCCTTCGATTACCGAAGCAGGAAGTCGTGCAGGTGAACCTTCAGGCGGAACATGGCTCTTTATCGGCAACAACGGAAATAAGTGGGCAATGCAGGGTGCTTATGAATTCATGAAATTCTCCAGCAAGGGCGAATGGGCTGGTCACATTTCAGCTTCAACCGGATATCTTGCACCCAGTACTGATGCCTACGAGAGCGCAGTGTACAAGAATTATCTGCAGAACACCTTCCCTGGAATCAAGGTAGTATATGAAAGTCTAGCGAACAGCAAGGGCGATGCTCTGATGCCTATCTGCGGTGTTTCCGCCGAGATCAAGAACGCCAATAAGCTTGCTGTAGAGATGGTTTCCAAAACACCTAATGACGCTACTGTCAATAAAGCAGTGAAAACGGCATATGACCAGATTCAGGAAGCAATCGAATTGTACAACCTGTCGAACTAAACAGGTATTGAAAGATAGTCGAAACGAATGGGCAGCGCTTGGCTCTGCCCATTCAATTATCCAGCTACTACTCACACTTTCCTGACAGTGTTGAAGTCTGAAAGGATATCACGTATGAAAATGATTCATGGCGGAGGAATCTTCATGAAATATCGAAGGGCATTAAGAGCCATTTCACTTGTAATAATAGTATTAATACTTAGTTGTACCACCGTGTTTGCATCCTCGGTGACTCGTGATTCCGACGGTACCTATACTTCTGCCGTCCTCAATACTTCCAAGGATGCAGGCAAGCTCACGGCACGGTTTCTATGCACGACCGGCTCCCAAAAAGTTACCAATGACGTTTCGTATGCCGGAGACTGTACTGTCTATACTTCTCCTGAAGGACTGGTGATGGTCGTTGACGCCAGTAACAGTTGGAACTTCAATGAAATTGACTTGCAATTGCAACAGATGGGTGTTGATACCATCGACATCTTTGTCGCATCTCACCCCCATGGCGACCATATCGGCAGTTTTGTTGAGTTGGCATCAAAATATAAAATTGGGCGAGTTTATAAAAACTCACATGAATATACAACCAATACCTATTATAGTTTTTTAGCGAAGATTCAGGAGCAGAACATCCCTTGTGAAACACTCTACACAGGAGATTCTTTTATGTTCGGTGACCAAGTATTGGTGAAAATATACGGTCCCGACAAGGGCGAAGAGGAAGGTCTGAATGCGGGATCATTCATGGATTCCAATGATCTTTCCCTTGCCATGAAGATAACCTATAAGGATTCAAGTTTCTGGACTTCCGGGGACATTTACATTACCAAAGAGATGGAACTGGTTGAGAGGTTCGGTGATGAACTGAAGGCGGATGTCATGAAAATGAACCATCACGGCTATGAAACCTCCAACAGTAAGGAGTTCATCGAGGCTATAAGCCCGAAGGTGGCAGTCCAGATGCATAGCCTTATTACGAGCAAAACCGTGGCTATGAAATACTCTCTAAGGCACAAGGCACTTACGTTCTATACGGGCCAGGATGGAACGGTCAGCATATCAACATCCGGTGACGGCAAGTATGATATCCAAACGCAATACATTCGCCAGATTACCAATATTTATGGCAAGCCCGCAGTAGACGGTCATTATAGTATTTGAAATATTTGGTACATCAAAGGACAGATATGATGCAAAGATTATTAGTATTTTCGGTCGATGCAATGGTACGGGAAGATGTCGATAAACTCATGAAGATGCCGAACTTCGGCTCGGTGATGAAGGACAGCTGCCAAATCACCCATGTACGGACAGTCTATCCGTCGATCACATATCCAGCCCATACAAGCATCGCCACGGGCTGCTATCCCAATAAGCATGGGATAGTAAGCAATTTTGAATTCACTACTGCGGATAAAGAGCAGAACTGGTTGTGGGACCACAGGCATGTGAAAGTGGAAGATTTGTTTACCCTTGCCAAACGTGCCGGTTATAGCACTGGTGCAGTATTTTGGCCGGTAACAGGGAACCATCCCGATATCGACTATTTGCTCAACGAATACTGGATGCCACATGCAGACGATACGCTTGAATCTTCATTTAGACGTGCGGGTTCCAGTGAGGAAGTCATACAGATTGCGCTCAAACATGAAGGACTGCTCCCGGAAAGCCATTACAAAACCGGTAGAGCCAATTTCATGATTCAGCCGTATATCGACAATTTCCTTATTGCTTGCGCCTGTGACATAATTGCCCAGTATGCTCCCGAGGTCATGTTTGTACACGATGGCATAATGGATGGAACGCGGCATAAGTATGGAGTATTCAACAATAAGACGGACGAGGCCATCGAGTTTGTGGATGAACAGTTTGGGCTCCTGATTGATGCGTTGAAACAAGCCGGAGTTTATGAACAGACCAATATTGCGGTTATAAGCGACCACGGACAGTTGGAGACCAAGCGTATCATAAAGCCGAATGTCTATCTGAGAGACCATGGTTTCATCACCACCGATGATCAGGGCAACGTCATCGATTGGAAAGCATTCTGTCTCTCGGATGCCATGTCTGATTTGGTACATCTCAAGGATCCTTCCGATAAAAAAACGTATGATGCAGTCTATAATCTTCTCAAAGAGATGGCCCAAGAGGGTGTGTACGGATTCAATGAGGTGCTGACAACCGCCGAGATAAATGAGCGTGAACAATTGGACGGAGACTTCTCATTTGTTCTTGAAAGTGATGGTTATACATCGTTCAGCGATGATTGCCTGCGGCCTGTCATTAAGAATTACGATACGACTGATTACCGGTTCGGCCGTGCTACACATGGCTACAACCCGGATCTCGGCCCCCAGCCGGTATTCAATGCCATTGGTCCTGATTTTAAAAAGAATGTAATTGTTGAGCGCAGACCAATTATTGATGTAACACTGACTTTCGCGAAGCTATTGGGACTAGAGATGCCTCAGGCCCAGGGGAAAGTCATCGAGGAGCTGCTGCAAAGGGGTTGATTGATGTTTAGCTGCAAGAACCAGGTAGCGGTCTGTGCACACAGGGGAGGGTGCGTTCATGGTATGGAAAATACCATGAGCGCCTTCAGGCATGCAATCCACCTAGGTGTGGATATGATTGAAACTGATGTCCGCATCTCGAAGGACGGGCACCTGTTCCTTATGCACAATCTTGACTTGGCGGATCAGACTGATGGCTCTGGTCGGATGCAAGACCATACCTACAGGGAAATTCGTTCGATGAATACGGCAGTACGTGCAGTGCCTGCGGATGATTTTGACGCGCCATCCTTTGAGCCTGTTGCGTTGCTTGAGGAGTTGCTGGAATTGGCCTCTGAGCATCCTGACTTGATGCTCAACATTGAGATAAAGGATAAACCATCCGAAGCGGGTGAAGACTTAGTCTTCGCTTGTGCTGAGAAGACCGCTGCCATGCTTGCCAGATACGGACTTGGCCAAAGGACCTGGATTAACTCGTTCACAGGCAAAGTCCTCGAGCGTGTGTATAGCATGCATGGGGATTCCTTTCACTATCATGGCTTTTACCCATGGCACATCATGGGAAGTATGGAAACTAATCCCTGGGACATCTGTGATGTAGCCTGCTTATTGAACTGGACGCGTAAAGACGATGGATCATTGCTAAAGCGTACTACCGTGCCCTGCCCATCTGAATGGTACAGCTCCCTTCTAGAGGCAGGCATCATGCCGCTTACCATATCGTTTTACAAAGACATGCAAGCATATGACGATGCAATATCGTATGGCAGCCGGATACTTATGGCTGATGATCCCAAAAAAATGCTTTCTTATGTGAGAGGAAAGGGGTTGCATGACTGATTGCTTAAGGATGGCTGTAATGGAAAAAATCAAAATTGTATGTATTTCGGATATTCATTATTCACCTAATCAAGATTGGAGTAATTGCATATGGAAATATACTCCGAATGAAGAAATTCCGGAACTTGTCGACCGTTTTGTCGATATTGTAAATAATGAACTCAAGCCTGATCTCATTGTTGAGCTTGGTGATCGCATCATTGATGTTGATGCAGATACGGATGTGGCCAATACCCGGTGGGTGTATGAAAACATCGACAGTAGGGTACACTGCCCGGTGTTTCATGTTGATGGGAACCACGACTTTGTGAATGTCGGGAAATCCGAACTTGCAAACGTCCTGCATAATCCTCAGCTTCCCTATGTGCGCCTCTTCAAGGGATACAAGTGTATCTTTTTTGATTCTCTCGATCCCATGCTTGAAGGTGTCGGAGGGGCGGTGTCTTCCCGGCAACTTGCTTGGCTCGAAGAAGAAATGAATAATGACGACCTGCCAAAAATGGTTTTCAGTCACCATCCCCTGAATCATCACGAAATCCAACGAAACTTCCTCATTCCAAAGGAGACGGTGCCTTTGATGAAAGTCTCCAACTGTGAAGAGGTACGGAACATTTTGGAGAACGGAAAGGATTTTCTCTTCCATGCTGCCGGTCACCAGCATTGGTGGAGCTTCAGAGTCTCTGCCAAGGGAACCTTTATGGTAAATCCTCCATTATCAGCTGCTCATCCGGACCGCACGCATGCACCGGGATGGTTCATGGAAGCTGATGTATGGCCGGATGGGAAAGTCGATGCAAAGGTGCATAGCATTGTTCCCAGGCGTGTAGTCGGGGATTTTGCAAATCGTTGAGCGACAGGTAGGAAGATTTCGTACCATACTTGGAATGCCCTGAAAACACGAGGCCTTTCAATGCAAGCGGTTGTTAAGTGGTACAGAGTGAATACGTAAACAAAGTAAGCAAGTGAGAATGTAATTACATACAATAATCATGAAAGAAATGCTTGACAGAGTGCGTAAATAGTGTTTATATGAAGCAAGAACTAGGAATATTACAAAAAATTTGTAATATTAGCGAAAATATCAATTGTAAGAGAGTATGTAATTACAAGGCAAAGGCGGGAAATATGAGCAAGTTACCTGAAAAGGAAAGAATGCTCGGCATGTATCGGCAGATGTATTTGATCCGTAAGTATGAAGAGCGGATCTACTATCTGTTTCTGGAAGGAATCATGCCGGGAACAATTCATCAAAGCACAGGCCAAGAAGCATGTGCGGTTGGCATGTTGTACGACTTGAGGAAGGACGATTATATGGCATCAACCCACCGTCCGGCCGGTCACGACCTCGCTAAGGGTGTCACCCTGACTAGTATGATGTGTGAAATGTTCGGCAAGGAAGATGGATGTTGCCGTGGAAAGGGTGGTGCAATGCACACCGGCGATATGGAAGTGGGCGCACTTGTTGCCAATGCCATCGTTGGTGGAAATATGCCTATCAGTGCAGGAGTTGCCCTCGCATTCAAGATGATGAAAAAAGATAACGTCATCGTCTGTTTCTTTGGCGACGGTGCAACGAATGAAGGAGCATTCCACGAATCTTTGAATGCTGCTGCCATTTGGAAACTTCCAGTGATTTATGTGTGCGAGAACAATCTCTATAGTGCCACGACAAGTATCGCTTTAACCTGCAACAAGCCGAATCCGGCTGCAGACAGGGCTATTGCATACGATATCCCCGCGGAGGTTGTCGACGGCAATGATGTGCTGAAAGTCAATGAAGCTGCAACCAGGGCTATCGCGCGGGCTCGAACAGGAGAAGGTCCGACTGTCATTGAGCTCAAGACCTACCGTCATGGTGGACATTCCAGAAATGATGCGTGCCAGTACCGCCCGAAGGAAGAAGAAAAAGCTTGGTTCGATCGCGATCCAGTCAAGAATTTCCGTTCGTACCTACTCTCTCAAAAACTGGTTGCGGAAGAAGAATTGCAGACTATTGAGAAGTCGATTGAGTCGGATGTTGATCAGGCTGTTGAGTATGCGCAGAACGCTCCGTTTCCCCAGATTGAAAGCGCACTTACAGATGTGTATTGGGAGGGTAAATAATAATGGCCTTGTTATCTATTGCTGATGCTTTGAAAAGCGCAATCGCTGAGGAAATGAGGCGCGATCCTCTCGTATTCTGCCTTGGCGAGGATGTGGATATCCCCGGTGGTATGGGTGGTGCATTCACCGTTACCAAGGGATTGGGTGAGGAGTTCGGGTATGAAAGAGTACTTAATACCCCGATTTCTGAAATCATGTTGGCAGGTGTCTGCGTTGGTTCAGCCATGATGGGCATGCGCCCGGTTGCCGACCTGCAATATGGTGACTTCCTGTTTTGCATGATGGACCAATTGGTGAATCAGGCTGCAAAGATGTGCTACATGTCAGGTGGAAAGGTTCATGTACCGATGGTCATGCGTGCTCCCTGTGGAGCAAGCAATCGCGGAGCCCAGCACGCACAGAGCCTGGAGGGTTTCTTCACTCACGTGCCCGGTCTGAAAGTAATCTGCCCCTCTACGGCTTATGACGCAAAGGGATTGATGAAGCAGGCTATCAGGGACGACAACCCGGTTCTTGTATTTGAGCACAAGCTTCTCTATGGCGGCAAACGCAAGGAGAAGGATGCAATCTCAACCATCGGAGAAGTTCCAGAAGAAGATTATACAATTGAATTTGGTAAAGCGGCCGTACGCCGCGAAGGTAAGGATATTACCATCGTTGCAAACCTCCTGATGAATTATAAAGCCCTTGAAGCAGCCCAGATCCTTGAACAGGAAGGTATCAGCTGTGAAGTTATCGACCCGAGGACCTTGGTTCCGTTCGATTACGAGACGGTGGTGAATTCCTTGAAGAAAACCGGAAGATTGATGATTGTTCATGAAGACAACTACAACTGCGGTTGGGGTGCCCAGCTTGGTTCGTGGATAGCTGAGAACCAGATTTTCTTACTTGATGCACCGATCGTTCGGGTAGCCACCTATGATACGCCCATTCCTTTCTCCCCTGTCTTGGAGAATTATGTGATTCCCTCGAAGGAGAGAATTGTCGAGGAAGCAAGAAAACTGATGAAGGTGTGAGATGATTAAAGAAATTCTGATGCCTAAAGCCGGGCAAACAACCGATGCTGCGGTGGTTGTCGAATGGAAAGTCAAACCAGGCGACAAGGTCGAGCGCGGCACTGTTTTGTTAGAGGCTGAAACCGATAAAGCAATCCTTCCTGTCGAAAGTTTTACGACAGGAGTTGTCATAGACATCCTCGCTCAAGAGGGCGAGACTGTCGAGGGCGGTGATGTGGTCTGCGTTATCGGTGATGCAAAGGATGCGGCTTCCTATTCCAGAAGTTCTGAAAGCGGGACAACCGAGGCTGTACAAGAACAGGTAGTCACCCAGAAAGAACCGGACGATGGATTCTTACCCATCATAAAGCGGACAGTGGATGAAATAAAGCTGTCCTCTGAAGCAACAAGCTTCCCTGCTATGCCCAACAGCAAACAGTTGGCCAAGGAACTGGGAGTGGATGTTGGAGTAATCAAGCCGATAAACGGTGAGTATATCACAAGGCGCGATGTAGAGGCGGCTGCAAAAGTCAAGCCGCAAAGTGCAGGTGGATACACAGTCATGCCGATGGGACGAATGAGAAAGACAATCGCCCGCAGGATGATGGAGAGTGTATCCACAATTCCTTCATTCCAGGTGACTGTTTCTGTCGATGTGCGTCAGGTAATCGATTTAAAGAAGCAAATGGAAGTCTTACGTCAAGTCAAAGTCTCCTACAACGACATTATCGCCAAAGCTCTTTCGATTGTCGCCAAGGATTTCCCGATGGTGAATGCCCGATATGAAAATGACGAGATTCGGGTATATGAGCATACAAACGTAGGGCTGGCGGTCGGAATTGAAGATGGATTGATTGTACCTGTGATCAAGAATGTCGACATGCTTTCAATCCAAGATATCGCCAAAACCAGCAAGGCATTTATCGATAAAGCACGGAAAGGTACTTTGCTTGCAGACGAGATGGGGAGTGGCAGCGTTACAATTTCCAATCTGGGAATGTATGGTGTCGATCACTTCACAGCAATTGTGAATCCGCCTGAAAGCGCGATCTTTGCCATCGGAGGCATTGAAGTGAAGCCCATCTGGGATGGCAGCAGCTTCAAGCCGGTCGAGATGATGACAATCACCGGGTCGTTCGACCACAAAATAATCGATGGAGCCTACGCCGCTAGATTACTTGATGCACTGCGGACGCTACTTGAACATCCGGTAATGATGTTTGCGTAATAGGATGGATGTGATGGATACGTATGATTTGCTTGTAATCGGGGGTGGTCCCGGTGGATATGCATGTGCTATCAAGGCTGCAAAAGCTTCGATGCGTGTAGCAATATTTGAAAAAGAATCCTTTGGAGGAACATGTCTCAATGTGGGCTGCATCCCTACCAAATATCTGCTGGATAAGGCAGGCAACCTAGAAAAAATCAGAACGTTGACTGAAGCTGGAATCTATAAGGATGCCGGTATGTTCAACTACGGAGAGATCCAGCGCCAGAAGGCTAAAGTGGTGGAAAAGCTTGTAGGCGGTGTAAATGGGTTGTTGAAGCATCACAAAGTGGCAATTATCAAGGGAGAAGCGACTCTGAAGGCCAATAAAGTGGTTGAATGCAACGGAAAACAGTACGCAGCCGAGAACATCGTGATTGCATCTGGTTCCCGTCCGACAATGATTCCCATTCCTGGGGTCGAGCATACCATCACATCCACTGAATTATTGTCCATCCCTACAATCCCGAAACGTTTGGTTGTTATCGGGGGAGGGGTTATCGGACTTGAGCTTTCCAGTGCTTTCAATTCGTTTGGCAGCAAGGTTGCCGTCATTGAGATGATGGATTCCCTTCTGCCAAGGGAATTGCCGAAAGCTACAGAACAGTTGACAAAGACCTTGGAAAAGAATGGTATCACATTCCATCTTTCTGCACGGGTAAACCGGATTGAAAAGAAAGACGGCGTATGCAAAACCATCTTCACCGTAGGCGGCAAGGAAGTTTTCGTTGAATCGGAAGTAGTTTTGATGGCGGTGGGCAGAAAGCCCAATTCCGATTGTATAACTGCCGATTCAAAGGTTGTCCTCACCGATTCAAAGCTTGTCAAGGTTGATCAGTATCTCGAGACCAGTGTTGATGGAGTGTATGCCATCGGCGATGTAATCGGTGGCTACCAGTTGGCCCATGCTGCGTATGCAGAAGCCGAGTCGGTTGTGGATACCATCCTCGCTAAAGACACCAAGAAGTCGTACGATGACTCGGTGATGCCGCGTTGCGTCTACACGATTCCGGCTTTCGCCGCAGTAGGCAAGACTCCTGAGCAGGCCGGTGTGGAAACAGCTATAGGCACCTTCTCCTATGAAGCCAATGGTATGGCATTGGCCGAAGAAGCCAAAGGAAGTGTGTACGTCATCATGGACAAGCAGCAGAAGACTACAGTAGGAGTACAGATTGTCGGCGAACATGCCCCTGAATTGATTTCACTGGCTAGTGCAGCTGTTGCCAAGAAATTCACGTTGGACGATTGGGAGCATCTCATAATCGCTCATCCTTCGTTGTCTGAAATGGTACGGGAAGCGGCTTTGGATGCATTCAAGTGCGCACTGCATAAAGGTTGAGGTGACAGTCAAATGAAAACAAGAATCTTTTTCGTTAGGCATGGCGAAACAAACTACAATGTCCAACACCGATTTCAGGGTTCGACTGATATGCCCCTGAATGAGAGGGGACTTGAGCAGGCTTCCTGCTTGTGGGTGCCGATGAGCAAGCTACACCTCGACAAAATTTATACAAGTCCGTACAAACGAACAACGCAGACAGCTCTGCAGGTGCAAGCCGGCCGGGACATCCCGGTCATTGCCGAGCCCAGGTTGTGTGAGATACATTGCGGTCAGTGGGAAGGCTTGGTCCGAGAGGAAATTGAGCAACGCTGGCCTGGTATGATTGATTTATGGGAGCATAAGCCCGATGAGCTACGGATGCCGGAAGGGGAGACCTTTCTGCAGGTCCAAGACCGCGCGGTAGAGGCTCTCAAGGAAATCCTCACCAAGGAAGAGGGAAAGAGTGTTGCTATTGTAACCCACATGCTGACGATCCAGCTGATTATGTCCAGATTGCTGAATATTCCGATTCGTGAAGTATGGAAAATGGTCAGGTTGGAAAACACATCGATTACTACCATAGATTTTTCTTCCGACAATGAGTTCGAAGTGGTCAAGTGGGGAGAGGACGCCCATTTGCATGAACATCTGAAGAATCCGTATGTGAAAATCGCAGGGTTTATCCAGAAAGATAGTCCCAAGTATGATACATCGGTAATCGAAGGCAAACATCCGTTCACTTTGTGATTGACTGATACGGAGAACTGGTATGGGAAAGCGATTTATTGTTTCAATAGACCAAAGCACGCAAGGTACCAAGGCTATGCTCTTTGATGAGCAGTGCAAGTGTATTGCCAGTGAGGTTGTTGCACATCGCCAAATCATCGACCAGTGTGGTTACGTTGAGCATGATGGGTTGGAGATTGCCGCCAATGTCCGTTTGGCTGTGAAAACCATGCTTAATAAAAGCGGGGTGGATAGGAACCGAATAATCGGGATAGGGTTGGCTAATCAACGGGAATCAGTGATTATCTGGGACCGTGTTACCGGCCAACCCGTTTATAACTCGATTGTGTGGCAGTGCAATAGGGCAAAAGATATCTGCGACCGGTTGTCAAAAGCTTCCGATTATATTCTGTCGAAAACCGGATTGCGTCTTTCGCCTTTTTTTTCCGGTCCGAAAATTGCCTGGGTACTTGAAAACGTCGCTACTGTGAGAGATCGAGCCGAACGTGGGCAACTGTGTTGCGGTACGATGGACAGTTGGGTGATATACAACCTAACAAAAGGTTCCTCGCACAAAACTGACTATTCAAATGCTTCCCGTATGATGCTGATGAACATCCATACCAGTAGTTGGGATGATGGAATCTGCTCTCTCTTGGGAATCCCAATGTCGATGCTTCCTGAAATTTGCGATTCGGATGCCGAGTTTGGGTATACCGATATAGATGGGCTGTTTGAAAAGCCCATTCCGATCAGGTGTGCCATTGGTGATTCCCACGCCAGCTTGTATGGACAGGGATGCTATGAGAAGGGCATGTGTATGACCGGGTATGGCACTGGAAGCTGTGTGATGATGAACCTCGGAGACACTCCCATACTATCCAAGCATGGCGTGCTTACTTCAGTTGCATGGAAAATCAACGGCCGCACCCGATACATTTTTGATGGGGTGATTAATTACTCGGGTGCAGTCATTACTTGGTTGTACAAGGAATTAGGATTGGTATCGTCTCCTCAGGAGACTTGCTCGGCCGCAGAGCAGGCAAATCCGGAAGACCGGACCTACCTTGTTCCTGCCTTCTCAGGGATTGGTGCTCCACACTGGAAGAATGAGTCCAATGCAATGTTTTACGGGATGTCCCGTTTGACGGGAAAAGCCGAGCTGGTGAAGGCTGGCTTGGAGAGTATCGCATATCAAGTCTCCGATGTGGTTGCAGCCATGTCACAGGATGCTCAGGTTGCCATTCCATTCATGAAAGCTGCAGGTGGTCCTGTTAAAAATAGGTATCTCATGCAGTTTCAAAGCGACATCCTGAACTGTCCGGTCCATGTGCCCGATCATGAGGAAATGACCTGTTTTGGAGCGGCGATGATAGCCGGCCAAGCGTTGGGAGTATATGATGGCCGGACACGTGAAGTGTTGGACAAGTTTCATGAGTATCGGCCGATTATGTCCGATGAAGGCCGAAATCGACGTATTGAAGGATGGAATAGGGCACTCAAGTGTGTCCTGGAGAATTAAAGGTGAAGGTACGTAAACATGAAAGATTTGTTGGCTGATAGAGTTGCTGTAGTAACAGGTTCAGGTCGGGGAATCGGTGCTGCTATTGCTCGCCGGTTGGCAGAATACGGTGCTAAAGTTGTTTTGACCGATATCAATGCAGAAGGAATTGAAGAACTTGAGAAGGACTTGGTAGTAAAAGGCTATGAAGCGAAGTCGATAGTTTTCAACGTAGCTGATTTTGACAATATTCCCAAGCAGGTAGAGCGAATTCATGCATTGTTTGGTAGCATTGACATCTGGGTGAACAACGCAGGCATCACAGAATCGGCTGCTATCGAGAGCATAACAGAGCAACAGTGGGATCGAATGCAGGATATCAATTTGAAAAGTGTATTCTTCTGTTCTCAAGCTGTTTTCAAGATCATGAAAGAGCAACGGTATGGGCGGTTGGTCCATATTTCTTCCATGGCTGGTGAACGAGGAGGACGTGGGTCTTCAGCCAGTTATTCTGCATCAAAAGCAGGTGTTATCAATCTTGCCAAGTGTTTTGCCCTCAATGGTGGCCAATATAACATTACGAGCAATGCAGTATGTCCTGGAAGGACTCTCACGGAAATGGCTAAGGGGTTGAGTTGGCTGACCGATCCGAAAGATGATCCCAAGCTCACCATTCCTCTCTGCCGTTTTGGAACCCCTGAGGATATTGCCGATGCCGTACTTTTCTTGGCAAGTGATTTGTCCAGCTATGTTACAGGGGCGGTATTGGACGTCAATGGGGGATTGTACATGAGATAAACCCTATCAAGTAGGTAGGTTTACCTGATGGATTAACAACCAAATATGTAGCAATGTTTGTGTGGTGGCAGTCAACGGCTGCCATCCAGACATTGTTTTTTCAGCAGAGGATAATGTGTTAGGCATACGTTGTTGGTAGATACTTTGACGGACAGGAGATTGATCTACGGACACTTTTCCAGTGACTACGATCATACTGGTACACAACTCCCTCCAGTTCTCCAAGCATTACCTTCCGCTATTATTCCTAGTAAAGCCAAACACTTTCATCGCTTTACCTGCAATCCCAGGATGGCTTCCATCGGTTCAAAATCCCTGTCATTGTGAAGAAGTTCAAATCCATGTTCAATGCAAAACGTTGCTATGAGAACATCGATGGTCTTGTGGATCGTAACACCCTTCTTTCTCAGCATCCTGAAATTTTGTGCCGCTTTGATGGCTGTTTTTCTGCCGACAAAGTCATAATATTGAAGAGAATCCATCATTTCCTTAGCAACCTTGAACTGCTTGTCGTTTCGAAAGCCTTGCAAAAACTCGGTAATGATCAAATCACCGGTAACAACCCGGCTCTCCTGCAATGCTTTGTCCAGGATATCGGTTTGGGCAGTACGTACCCCATTCACATAATCAATCCATACCGAGGTGTCTACGACGATCATACGTCGCTCCTCATTGCATCAAGGTCTCCTTCCCAAGAGAGCTTGCCTCGCATTTCACGGATTTGTGCTTGTTTTCTCATGGCAATAAGAAGTTTCAATCCTTCTTCGACAGCTTCCTTTTTTGTCTTATACCCAGAGACCTGTAGAGCTTCACTCATCAACCGGTCATCAATGACGATGTTGGTGCGCATTGAAACCTCCTGAATATAATGTGTATCATTATTCATAATCATACACATTGTCTCCAAGAGCGTCAAACCTGTTACCTTGCTCGGCTTGGTACTGCTTCTTCATGATTTTCTCCTATTGTACGAATAGAGTCTCTCCAGAATATTCTGAGTCTATCAAGTCTTGAAAGAAATCCAGGTGCAACTCAAAAACCAGTAGAGAAGATTTGGTCTTATGGCCACAGTGGGAGTTGCACCTGGTTAAAGCTTTTCTTTATTACAACAAGTTGCCTTCCAACATCGACAGAAATCCTTCCTCTCCGAAGATCAGATGATCCAGAATCTTGATGCCAAGGATGTCGCCTGCCTGCCTGAGCCTTCTGGTTACATCCTTGTCCTCCATGCTCGGCTCGAGATTGCCGCTGGGGTGGTTGTGGGCCACGATGATGGCCGTTGCCCTCTGTCTGATAGCTTCGCCGAAGACCTCTCTGGGGTGGACGATGGTCCGGTTGACCAACCCCACCGAGCAGACGTTGATGGAGAGCACCTCATGGGCCCCGTTGAGGCAGACGGAGAGGAAGTGCTCCTGCATCCGGGTGGCGTAGTGCCTGATCAGGGGGTAGATGTCAGAGGGGGTGACGATCTGCCGCTTCTTTGGCGGCAGGCGCCTCCGTCCAAGCTCAAGGGCAGCCCCGATGAGGGTGGCCTTGGCGGTCCCGAGTCCCGATATTTGGAGGAGCTCTGCGTGGCTGACCTGTGCCTTGCTGTCGAGCAGCTCCATCAGGTCCCGGGCGATGGCGGTGACACCACGCCCCTTGGTTCCGCTTCCGATGAGGATGGCGAAGAGCTCCTGGTCGGTGAGGGATTCGACTCCCTTGGCCACCATCCGCTCACGAGGCCGGTCACAGACGGCCATCTCCTTGATCTTCAGATCATGTGGTTCGTTGATTAGGTATCTCATACCTGCTAAGGGGGGAGAGGGGGGCGTTTGCTTGAGAGGGAGAGGCTAGGTGAAGAGCTGTTGCCTGAAATCGACAATCTGTGTCTGGAATAGCTCGATGATACGCTCTTCAAGTGGGCTGAACACCTTCCCCGTCTTGTATGCAAGAGAGTAATTTCGAATGATCGTCTTGTTGAGAATGCGGTAGTAGAGGGGAGATGTCGGTCCTTTGGAAGAGCGGCTCAATAGATCCGAAACAAACCCGATGCCGACCTTGTTGGCTATCATGATATTCACGGTATCCCAGTCAAGGGTTTCATACACGATATCGCGCTCCAACCCGACTTCATCACATATCTGCTTGATCATCCCTGAAATTTTCTGGACTTTGCGTAGGGAAACAAACTGTTGGTTCCTGATATGCTTCAAATCAATGTACGGCAATGGGTAGGCCGGCACGGCCAGCGAGTTGATCGGGTTGCCCGGAGGGACTGCAAGGAGGATCTCTTCGATGCAGACGGTTTTGTACTCGATCTCCTTGCCCTTGGGTTCTTCGGGCAAGAAACAGAAGTCCAGCGTTCCATCCCGCAATTTCTGCTCCAGTTTCATCGAGATATCTTCAGTGAATTTCAATGATACCTCATGAAAATCCCTGGCAACATGCGGGATGATCAGGGGGAGGTAGTATTTGCTATAGAAGGGGGACATGCCGATACGTATCGTTACATTACGTTTCCTGTGCTTCTCGGCAACCGCATCATTGAGGCGTTCTTTGACTTGGAGTAGCTCTTTGCTGTACGTATAGAAGAGCATCCCCATCTCCGTCAATTCCAGGTTTTTGCCCCTCTTGAAGAGCGGAGCCTCAAGCTCTTTTTCCAGTTTTTTTATTGACTGACTGAGTGCCGGCTGGCTCACGTTGAGAACCTCCGCAGCCTTGGAAAAGCTTCGGAGTTCCCAGATTGTGTTGAAGTAGAGGCAATCATGTAATCCCATATCAATATAACTTTCTCTTATATTACTATCAAAAAGTCATATTGGACAAGGGTAAACGAGGGTAATACAATCAGAATCAGTGATATATTCACAAAACTGTTAGGAGGAATATTATGAGAAAACGTCTGTTTTCGGTTGTGTTGGTGGTGTTGTGCGCCGTCTCGATGCTCTTTGCAGGAGGGGATGCCGAGGCGAAGGCTACCACACAGAAGGCGGGGAAACAACAGTATATGACCATGGCTGCTGTTGCTTCCAGTTCGGGTTTGTTCCCCTATATCGTGTCGATTGGCAAAGTCATCAACACGCATATCCCCGAATATTCGATTACCGTTTCCGAATCAGGAGGGAACGTCGACAACACGAAGAGGCTCCGAAACGGTGAAGTCAAGATTGCGAACTCGATTTCGAACACCGACTACGAGAGCTACACAGGTTCCGAGA
>CALFMX010000235.1 GCA_937902565.1 uncultured Spirochaetales bacterium | reverse complement strand
GATACCACCCCTTGGGCTGTCCCAAGGGGTGTTTGCTTGCCTGCAAGGGACTTAAGGCCTCTGGGTGTGCATTTCATATGACAAAAGCCATTTTAAACCGATATAACTTTTAACATTTTAGCAACTTCTGACATCATAAAACTTCATGATACTACGCTATTGCCAATAATTACGTTATGTATTACAATTATCTTAGTACAAAACTTTGTACGTATGACATGGCTTATGAGCTAACAAACGAGGATATACATGGAACCAACCCGTGAAACAAAGACAATGATGATCGCTTCCCAACTTGAACAGATGATTCTGGACAACACCTTTGAGACCGGTTGCTTCCTCCCCTCCCAGCAAGAGCTTGCCACTCAGTTCAACACCTCCAGCCGACCCGTACGCGAAGCCCTGAAAATCCTTGAGGCAAAGGGGCTTGTGACTATCAGCCAAGGGAGGCGGACCGAGGTGGTGAACACCAGCCTCAACCAATACATCGAATCCATCTCCACCTCCATCATGAACAGTACAATCTGTCAAACGAAGCTCATGCAGAACCTGATGCAGGTACGCATCGCGGTTGCCACCAGTGCGGCCCGTGACTTCACCCGCCTCGAGGACCGCAAACGCTTCCTCTCCCAGATGTGGCGGTCGGTCGGCCAGATGGAGGCAGCCCTGAAGGCCATCAATGGCAAGGATGCCGCCGCTGTGGAGCGGTTCAACCAGGCAGAGGCTGACTTCCATCGCACGCTCATCCAGTCAAACGGCAACCAGATCCTTATCAGCATCTACGAGAGCCTCTCACCGATCCTTGACAAGACGATGAACACCATCAAGTTCACGGCCGCCCAGCTGGAGAAGCGCTCCAAGGACTACGCCTACCTCTGCGAGGCACTGCAGAACGGGCAGACCGACCTCGCTGTCGCCTTGGTCCTGGTCACGCTCACCTCCCTTGAGACCACCGTCATGGATACGTACCCCGACGACAAACCTGCATTTGAAAGCTACGCATAACCATCCTTCTGTGCTACCATGGCCGCATGGCCGATCCCATCATACACATAGAACACGCAACCGTCAGACGCAAGGGCGTTGATATCCTCGATGACGTCTCCTTCACTGTCCGTGAAGGGGAACACACCGCCATCATCGGGCCCAACGGGGCCGGCAAGTCCACGCTGGTGCAGCTGATCAGCCAAGAGGTCCATCCGCTCAACCATCCGACGATGAAGCGCGAGCTCTTCGGCACGCAGCGCTGGGAGATCCTGGAGCTCAGGAAGCGGCTGGGCATCGTCAGCCAATCACTGCAGTACCTCTGCAACTCCACCTACACGGGGTTTGAAATCGTACTCAGCGGCTTCTTCAGCTCCATCGGCCTGGACTTCCACCACCAGGTGGACAGTGCGATGGAGGCCAAGGCGCTGGAGGTAATGGAGCGGTACGGTGTCGCCCACCTCAAGGCGAAGCAGATGAACCGCATGAGCAGCGGCGAGGCGAGGCGCCTCCTCCTCTGCCGGGCGATGGTCAACGAGCCGAAGGTCTTCCTCCTCGACGAGGCGGGAACCGCCCTCGACTTTCCCGCCCGCAGTGCCTACCGCGAGACGTTGCAGCAGCTTGACCGTGAGGGACGGACCATCATCCTGGCCACCCACGAGCTCAGCGAGATCATCCCCGCCATCACCCGCGTCGCGTTGATGAAGGAAGGGCGCATCGTCGCCGACGGGCCCAAGGACGAGATCTTCACCGAATCACTGCTCAGCGATGTCTACGGGATGCCCGTCTACGTCGATCGACGCGACGGTCTTTTCACCGCCTGGTGCTGAATCCTCTCTCCCATTAGCGGACAAACTGGTGTATGATTGATTAAGAACATTACCAAGCGAGGTCTACATGAAGCGTTGTTCAATCATCGTCCACAGTGTCAGCGGCAACAGTTACATCATCGGTTCCTACTTGCAGGAGCTGATGGAGGAGCGCAACGTCGATGCGCGCCTCTACCGGGTCGATGACCCCGACCTGCACATCTGGGCAAACACCCAGGAGACCACCAACGACTACTACGAGGATATCTGCGCCCTCCCCCTGGTGAGCACCTCGGTCCTGCTCAAGAGCGATATGATCATCCTCGGCTGCCCGACACGCTTCGGCAACATCACCGCCGAGATGAAGACCTTCCTCGATACCACACTCCCGCTGACCAAGGACAAGAGCCTTGAGTCGAAGTTCTTCGCCTGCTATACCAGTTGTCTCAACTCCAACGCCGAGGGTGCCCACACCCTCAGTGCGATGATCTACTGGGCCCAATCGATGGGGATGCTGCACATCCCCTTCGGTGTCCATGATGAGCTTGATTACTGCATCCAGCCGGTGAGCGGGATCGTCCACCTCGCCGGCAAGGAGGGGTCCATACGGCCCAGTGACCGGCTCGGCAAGGAGATGGAGGCGTACGCCGATACCCTCAGCGCCTACATCCAGGAGTAGGTCAATCCTTTGAGAACTTGATCTTGAGGCGGTCGATCCACCGCCTCAGCCCACTCTTGGAGAAGCGTGTCTTGTAGTCGCTCGCGGCACTTTCGATGGAGACCTCATGGCTCCCGCTCATGTGCTTGAGGTTGTCCCAGTGGCGGACGATCCACATATAGAGGTCCGCCTCGGTGGTACCGGGGAAGGCGAGCAGCAGCTTCTGCAGGCGCACCTCATCGATGATCGGCTTGTAGACGTTCTCATACCACGATCGCGCCCCTTCCTCAAAGCTCAACTCCTCGCTCTTGCCCTCATTGAGGTAGTACTTGTGCACCTGGATGTGGTGGACGAGTTCGGGGTAGGAGCCCGGGGAGGAGAAGACGATCTCGTCCATCGGCAGGAAGGTGGGCTGGTACTGCTCGATGAAGCGCTTGCGTTCGTAGTAGGTGACCCGCCGCCGCAGCTGCTTCATCGTAAGTCCCGCCTCAAGGGGAATCTGGCTGTCCAGCTCGACCACTTCGGCGTCGATAAACTCGACGCCCTGCGCCTTGGCCACCGAGACACGGTGGTTGCCATCACGGACGAAGTACCACTGGCCGAGCTTGTAGACGGAGATCGGCGGGAGGATGACATACTGCTTCACCGCCCCGTCGATGGACCGCCACCTGGAGCGCAGCAGTTCCTTCTTGGGGTAGAAGGCCTGGCTGAAGTCCTGGTAGCGCCCCTCGCTGCCGATGATCTGGGAGACGGGGATGATCTGCATCCCCCGATAGGTCTCGTTGCGTGGCTTGATCAAATCGGTGACGGCATAGAAGCTGAGCAGGTCGCTGTTCTTCCACGCCAGGGTGGAGAGCACCGATTGGATCCTCCCACGGGTCTTCGCTTTCTCAAAGTCCTCATTGGTCTGGTGGAAGAGATTACTTGCCATGGCCAGCCTCCTTGCCAAGGTGCGGATCATCGAGGAGGTAGCTGTTATAGATGTTGATGATCTGCGTCTGCTTGTACATATGATGCCTGTTGGCGTTATGGTCGATGAGGTGGATGTGCCCATGCACCAGGTACTTGGGCCGGAAGCGCTCCATGAAGGTCAGGAAGGTCGAGAAGCCCCGGTGGCAGAGGTCGGTATCATCACCGATGCCCAGGGGGGCTGCGTGGGTGACCAGGATGTCGAGGTAGCGGCCGTGGACGATCCGGTTGAAGAGCAGGCGCGGCACCATCTTCACCATCCGTTTGAACATCTGCCGTTCGGTGAACTGGTGGGGCCCGTTGTTGTACCTGAACGAGCCGCCGAGGCCGGCGATGATGATGCCGCTCTTCCGGTCGCGCCTGACCCGGCCATCGATGAACTCCCCGCCGAAGGGGGGCAGGAGTTGGCTGCTGTTCTCCGCCGGGTTGAGGTGAGAGAGCGGGGAGTCTCCCTTGATGTAGTGGCCGATGTGTTCAAGGTTATGGTTGCCGAAGACGAAGTAGAGCGGCTTGTTGAGGGTTGAGATGATGAACTCGTAGTACTTGAGCCCCAGGTCCCCTGCACTTATGACCAGGTCGACATCGCCGTAGCGGCTCGCTATGTTCTCAGAGTAGACCAAGGGATCGGTCGCATCGCTTATACAGAGGATCTTCATCACTACCCCACCAGATATCCGCCATCGACGACGATGGTCTCTCCACTCATCGCCCGACAGTCACAGAGGAGGGCGACCACCTTGGCCACCTCACCCGGGTCGACCAGGGAGGCGAGCAGCGCCCGCTTCTCATAGCGTCGCCTCAATGGGTGTTCCATGTCAAGGGAGGGTGTCTCAAGGAGGCCCGGGGCAACGCCGTTGACCCGCACATGGGGGGCAAGCTCTGCGGCCAGGCTCCGGGTAAAGGCGACCACCGCCCCCTTCGAGGCGTCATAGTGGGCGGTCCTTCCAAAGCCCGGGTGCAGGGCGTTGATACTGGCGATGTTGACGATCGAGCCGTGCGAGGCCTTGAGGAGGGGGATGCATGCCCTGCTCAGCAGGAAGAGCCCCTCGACATTGACCGAGAAGACCTCCCTCCACTCGGAGAGCGGCAGCTCCTCGATCGTCGCTTCGGTGAAGATGCCGCTGTTGTTCACCAGGGCATCGAGGTGCTCGATCCCCTTGATCTGCTCCTCGATCAAGATCGGAAGAGCGTCGTGTAG
>CALFMX010000234.1 GCA_937902565.1 uncultured Spirochaetales bacterium | reverse complement strand
CGCCTCCAGTGAGTCATCCATCCAGACGTTCTTTGCCCAGGTCGACAGCGCAGATGTCTTTGCCAACTGCTCGACTCGATTTGCCGATGGCTATCGCTTCGGCCTCGGGGCCGAGGTGGGGATCTCGACGCAGAAGATCCACGCCCGGGGCCCGGTGGGCATGGAGGGGTTGATGAGCACCAAGTACCTCCTCTGTGGCAGTGGCCAGATCGTGGCCGACTATAGCGGCAGCAATGCAAGGGCGTTCACCCACAGGCAACTACCAGTCGAGGGGGCCAATCGTGCGTGATTACTCCCACGTCAAGCGCATCGTGGTGAAGGTGGGCACCAACCTGCTCAGTAGCAGTGATGGCATCGATGATGATCGCATCGACGCCATCAGCGCCCAGATTGCCGCTCTCAAGGAGCGCGGGTACCAAGTCCTGTTGGTCAGCAGCGGCTCCATTGGATTGGGTGCCAAGGAGCTGAGGATCAAGGGGAAGGTCAAGCAGATCCCCCTGCGCCAGGCGTGTGCCTCCATCGGCCAGCCGCTCTTGATGACCTCGTGGCGCCGCTCCTTCAAGAAGAGCGGCCTGCTCTGCTCCCAGGTGCTGCTCACCCGTCGTGACCTCAACAACCGCCTCACCTACGTCAACCTGAGAAACTCCATCACCACGCTGCTCGAACTGGGTGTTGTGCCGGTCTTCAACGAGAATGATACGGTGAGTACCGTTGAGATCGGGGTCTTCGGTGACAACGATCGCATGAGCGCGATGGTGGCCAGCAAGATCGATGCCGAGCTGCTCATCATCCTCACCGACATCGAGGGCCTCTATACCGCCGATCCGCGAAAGGATGAATCGGCCCGACTCTTGGGTGAGGTCGAGATCCTCTCCGATGAGGTCCTCTCATACGCTGGCGGGGCAGGGTCGACCCACTCCACCGGGGGGATGAAGACCAAACTGCTCGCTGCCAAGATTGCGGCGGTGGGGGGGTGCGGGACCATTATCGCCAGTGGCTATGAGGACGATGTGCTGCTCCGTCTCATCGACGGTGAGCTGCTCGGTACCTACATCCATCCTGCCAAGCGGATGAGCCAACGGCAGCGGTTGAGACCAGATATTATGCGGTAACTGCTTATCCTGGGTCTGGCCACCACTTCCCCAAAAGGAGGGAAGATTCTCTTCGACATTATTGTATATAGTGAAGAAGTCAGGTTGGTTTTTCTTGTCCATCTCTGGTAGGCTCTCTGAACAAATACAAGTTTCTAGAACAGTTTCAGTAATAATTCAAACGGTAATGAAACGAAAAGAAGGTGAAATTAAAGTGAGAAGGAAAAAAAGATAAATATCATAAACACATGAGCTGTTGTTGCTTGATTA
>CALFMX010000233.1 GCA_937902565.1 uncultured Spirochaetales bacterium | reverse complement strand
AGGCTATATGTCAGCGGGCGGCAGGTCCGGAAAACCCTGCTGAATCACACCACCGAGGATCGCCACCGACACCAGCCAGAAACTCGCCATCCGATTCGGGGAGACGGTCAAGGCGTACCGTGCAAACCCGCAGCTCGATGTCAGGAACCTGGAGATGATCCCGCTGGTGTATGCCGGATACCTCCGCTACCTGATGGGCCTCGACGACAACGGAGAGCCCTTCACACCGAGCCCGGACCCGAGGCTGGAAGAACTGCAGAAGCACGTACAAGGGATCAAGCTCGGGGACAGGGGGCCCTTCGGCCAGCTGGAGACGATCCTTCGGGATGAGACGCTCTGGGGTGTCGACCTCGTCGAGGCAGGCATGGCGGAGCGCGTGCGCTCCTACTTTGCCAGCATGATCGGCAGAAAGGGAGCGGTGCGAGACACCTTGAAAGAGCACGTCCATTAGTGGATACTTTGCATATGAACCGTTCATATGCGCGTCTTGCCCGTGATATCGCATACCTCGTCGTAGGGACTGCGGTGGCTGGATTTGCCATCGCAGTCTTCATCACTCCAGCCAAGATCGCCTCGGGTGGAGTCAACGGTATCGCCACGATCATCTACCACCGTACCGGGTGGGATACCGGAGCGACGATGCTGGTGATCAGCGTTCCGCTCTTCCTCTTCGGGATGAAAGTCTTCGGCAAGACCTATGGGGCCAGGAGCCTTGCAGGGACACTCCTGATCTCAGCCTTTGTGAGCCTCTTCGGCCAGCTTACCCACTACCAGGGGATCCTCCCCTACATCGACCGCATGGATACCCTCCTCTCGGCAATCTTCGGCGGAGTGCTCCTGGGAAGCGGTATCGGCATCGTCATGCGCACCGGCGCCAATACCGGTGGCACCGACATCCTTGCGCAGATCATCAGCCGCTACACCCCCCTGCCGCTGGGAACCGCCCTCTTCGTTGCCGACGGTGCGGTCATCGTTGTCGGGGCCCTGAACTTCGGCATCGAGCGCGCCCTCTTTGCCGTCATCACCCTCTACCTCTCAGGGCAGATGGTCAACTACGTCGTCATGAACCTGGGGACCAAGTACGCCAAGACCGCCTACATCGTCAGTGACCACCACGAGGCCATCGGCAAGCGGATCATCAGCGAGCTGCACCACGGTGGCACCCTGATCAACGGGGTGGGCATCTTCACCAACCACGAACGCCCGATCCTCCTGGCGGTGGTCCACAACCAACAGATCAACCACCTCACCGAGATCGTCCATGAGGAGGATCCCAAAGCGTTCATGTTCGTGCACGAGACCTACCAGGCCCTCGGCGAGGGGTTCGTCCCCATGGGCCGCATCGTCTCGTCAAAGAAAGAGGGGAACCAAAAGAACCGTCCAAATAACACTCAGACTGATTGAGATTGAGCTCATCGCCCCCTGTACCTCACCGATCTCCATTGCCTTGGTCGTCCCGAGGGCGTGGCTGCAGCACCCGATGGCCACACCCTGGGCAACCGGGTCCTTGACCCTGAAGGCCTTGATCATGAACGGGGCGAGGATGTTGCCACCCAGCCCGGTGATGACCGTGCTGGCGATGGTGAGGGCAGGCAGCCCCCCCATCTGCTCGGAAAGCGCGATGGCCACCGCCGTGGTCACCGACTTGGGAAGGAGGCTCGCGATGATCGCCTCATTGAGGCCCAGGAGGCGGCTGAGGACGAGCACGCTGCCCATTGCGGCTATCGAACCAACCAAAGTCCCGATGACCACGGGGAAGAAACTAGCCATCAGTACCGCGCGCTGACGGTAGATCGTCAGGGCGAGGACAGCGGTCACCGGGGCGAGGAACATCAGGATGAAGGATGCACCCTCTTCAAAGTACTCGTGGGGGATGTCGAAGACCTTCAGCGTCGCCACCACGATGATCATGGCGATGATCAGGGGGTTGGCGATGGGGTTCTTCACCTTCTGGCTGATCCACAGGCCGATTTTGAAGGCAACGATCGAGAGGGTGATCCCAAAGAGCGGGGAGGAGAGGATCTCAACCACGGCGCCCTCCTACCATCACACGCTGCAAGCGGATGACCAGGGTGACCGTCCAGCTGGTGACTGCAAAGCAGATGATGACGCTGACGATGTTGACCACGAGCAGCTGCCACCAGATCGTGTGGATGATATCGGTATAGCGGATGATGGAGACACCCGGGGGGATGAAGAAGAAGGTCATGTTACGGAGCATGAAATCTGCGCTCTCTCCCAGGTGTTGCTCCTTGAGCGCACCGGTGGAGAGCAGCACCAACACCAGGAGCATCGCCAGCACACTGCCGGGAAACGCGAACGGCAGGAGAGTGGCGATCAGATCGCCGACCAGGCAAAAAGCAAAGATCAGTCCAAGTTGGGTGAGGTACTTCATTACGAAATACCATACTCCATCATCGATGGACTGGGAAGAGGTTTTGATTCACTCTTTGGCCCCCTTCGGCTATACTCACGTCCAAGGAGCACTCTATGGCAACCAAGAAGCAATCGACCAAACAGCAGCGGAAGACCACCAAGGCAAAGAAGCGCGGCAAACGACTCCTGTTGTTGCTCGCCCTCATCGTGGCCCTCTGGGCCCTCTCAATCGTCTTCGCTCCCTCCGAGGTGGAGTACCTTGCCCACGGCTCCTCATACATCGCAGACCTGGAGCTCCCCGCCTACGATGATGGCGAGATCGTCGTCTCCCATCCCGGCTTCACCCTCCTCTATGACGAGGATCATGAGCAGGCGCGGTGGGTAGCCTACCACCTCACCCGCGACGAGCTCTACGGCACCGCAACACGCAAGGACAACTTCAGGAGCGACCCCTCCATCCCCACCGGCTCGGCTGAGCTGGCCGACTACAAGGGGAGCGGCTACGACCGTGGCCACCTGATCCCCGCCGGCGACCTCACCTGGTCGGAGGAGGCGATGAGCGCATCCTTCTACCTCTCCAACATGAGCCCGCAGGATGGCTCCTTCAACCGGGGGATCTGGTCGCAGCTGGAGGCGACGGTCCGCAACTTTGCCAACACCGAGGGTGCCGTCTACGTGGTCACCGGGCCGGTCCTCACCGACGGACCCTACAAGGCCATCGGGAAGAACGAGGTATCGGTGCCGAACGCCTACTACAAGGTCATCCTCGACTATGAGGAGCCGGAGCTGAAGGCCATCGGCTTCGTCTTGCCCAACGAAGGGTCGAAGGCCGACCTCAAGAGCTTTGCCACCTCCGTCAGGGAGGTGGAGGAGCTCACCGGCATTGACTTCTTCCACCGCCTCCCTGACATGGAGGAGGAGCTTCTGGAGACCACCTACGATACCGAGGCGTGGGACTTCTCCCCCTTCACCGCCACGGCAAAGGACCGGGAGGCGTATGAAGGGGGCACAATCCAGCCAAAAGCAGAGGAGAGTGACATCTACCGCCTCATCAAACGGACGCTGGACACCACCCTCCTGACCATCAAACGAGAGAGCCGGGCCCTGGTAGAGATCTTCATCCCCCGAGCCCAGCTCAAGACAGCGGCACCGTTCCTCTATTGAACTGAGGCGAACAGCTCCCTGTACGCACTGCCGGCGCGGTAGAAGACCGCAGGGTGCAGGAGCGGGGCTGCCACGGTGTGCTCTCCACCCCGGTACACCTCCTTGGTGAAGAGGTGGATCCACTCATCATCGGGCAACACAAGCGTGCGCTCCACTGCCCCCTCCTTAAGAACCGGTGCCACGAAGAGATCGCCTCCGAGCAGGTAGGCATCCTTGGTCGCATAGAACGCCTGCTCGGGGTAGTGGAGGAAAATCGGCCTCATCACGGGGATCCCGTGTTCGGCATTCTCGCGTACCAGGGCCTTGATATACTCCTTGAGGCGGACGTGCACATCGGTCATCCGGGCAATCGCCCTCATCGTCTCCTCGTCACTGTCAAACTGCCAGTTGTCCGTGGGGCGATTCCCCTCGTGGGTCCTCATCAAGGGGGTGAAGGCACTGAACTCCGCCCATCGGATGAGCAGCTCCTTGGTCCGCTTCATCCCATAGAGGGTCGTATAGCCACCGATGTCACTGTGATGCAAGCCCATGCCGCTCATGGCGAGCGAAAGGGCCGCGGTGATGACCGACGGCAGCCCGTCATCCTCGCTCCAGTCGACATTCTGGTCGCCAGCCCACATCATCTGGCAGTACTTGAGGCTCGCGGTGCTGCCAGCTCGCATGAAGAAGAGGATCTCATCCCCTGCTCCCGCCTCATCTATTGCCTCCCGGTTCACCCTCGCCCAGTACCCGGGCCAGGGATTATGCTCGACCACCGCCCCTCGTTTGCTGGAGAGCAGCACGTCAGTGGGCAGGTACTCTCCAAAGTCCGCCATCCAGCCGGAGAGGCCGAAGTCGATCATCTCCCTCCGTATGACCTCCTTGTACCAGGTGACGGCCTCCTTCTTGGTGAAGTCGACGACAGCGGCATCGAACTCCCCGAAGTCGACCAGGAATGGCTGGCCATCCGCTCCTTTGCCCAGCACATCGAGGGCCTTGGCCTCCTCATAGAGGGGGTGGCCTGCAAGCACGTAGGGGTTGATGTACCCCAGCACCCTGATACCACGGCTCTTGAGCTCCCCAATCACCTCCCGGAGGCGGGGATAGAGGACGGGATCCCACTGCCAATTCCACCGCAGGCGCTTGCCGAAGCTGGTGTACCGCTCCCCCTGCCAATCCTGGATCCACATGCCGGCGATCTTGGTGCCGACCCGCTCCATCTCCTCGATCTTGCCGAGGCACACCTCGGTCCCTCCCTGCATCCCGAGGATGATGCCATCATACACCCACTCAGGCAGTGGGCCCTGCCTTCCGAGCAGGCGCGAGATATCCTGGACCACCTCCATGAGGGAGGGTTTTGCGGAGATGATGATCGATGAGGGCACCTCCCAGAACAACAGCCGGTGGCAGTGGGGATCGCTGAAATCGTAGTCGGCGTAGCCATCACTGTCAGCATGGAGGAAGTAGCTGCGGCTTGAGACGAAGGTCGGCTGTGGGTAGAAGGTGGTGTGGTAATCCCCGCCTGCGCGGTCCGTCTCATCGGCAATCTTCGTGATCTCGGTCTCCTTGTTCCGCCCTACCCCCTGCTCCTGGGTCCAGAGCGGGAAGTTCTTCCCCCTGAGATTGAAGTAGGAGAACTGCTCCCCGCACCCCCAGACATACTCATCCTCCTCGGCGTGGAAATGGATGAGCAGGCGATTGTACGGGTCAGGCAGCGGTGAGCAGCAGATCTTGAGCCGCCCATCCTCCTCGCTCATCTCCAGTGCCACCGAAACCCCTTTGGAGAAGAACGTCAGTGTGGAGACCGCCTTGCCCTCGACATATGACTCGCTGAGCGTGTACTGGCGGAGGGGGACCTCCTCCACCACCTCATCCTCGATGAAGTAGTTGCCCCGGTACATGTCGATCTCCTCTTTGGAGTGGCGGACCGCCACGGCAGGGCGATCAGGGGAGTGGTCGATGACCTTCAAGTGGTTGTAATGGACAGAGAGAGAGCCGTTCTGTTTGGTAAATTGAATCATGCCTATTACCCCTTCACTCCTCCGGCGGTCAGGCCGCCGACGATGTACTTCTGCAGGAAGAGGAACAGGATCATCACCGGGATCGCCGCCATCACGGCACCGGCCGAGAACGCCGACCAGTCCGCGTAGCGCGGGTTGG
>CALFMX010000232.1 GCA_937902565.1 uncultured Spirochaetales bacterium | reverse complement strand
AAGTGCACCATTAGTGTCAAGCGTTATCTCAACAATTGCGCTAGAATCGTACACCTCGTTTTTCAAGCAGCTCATCAACAATCCTGGCAAACCCCTCGCCCCCCCGTTCGGTGGCGACATACCGGGGCAGGATCTCCATCCGGCCGCTCGCCTCGATGATGTTGCCGACCCCGAAACTCAAGGGAATCCTGGCAAACATCACCTGGTCGTTCGGGGCATCCCCGCAGTAGCAACTGCGCTCGAGCAACTCCTCCTGGCAGAGGCCGAGGACCTCTTTGAAGAAGGTGAGACACCCCTGCCACTTGTCAAAGGACCCGAACCACGCATTGATGTGGATCGAGCTCACCGCCGTGGCGGCCCCCTCCCCCTTGCAGACCGCCACGACCTGGGCAATCTGCTCCTGGTTGAGGTAGGGCGGCTCGCTGCCATGGTCGAAGGCGACATCGTAGAGGCGGGCGAACTGGTCGCTGGAGAGCTTGGCGCCCCTGACAGAAGCCAGAACCGCCTCGATCAGCGCACGCTTGCGCTCACTATAATGCCCCTGGTCGATGGAGGGGTGCACATAGTGGGTGATCACCCCATCCTTTCTATAGAGGCTCACCGCCCCGCTCTCGGCGATCACCGCCTCGACGGGCCATTGGCGCAGGTAGGTGTCAGCCCAGCCGGCGGACCCGCCGGTCACACAGATGGTGCGCAGCCCCGCATCCTGCAGCCGGTAGAGGGCTGCCAGGGCAGCGGGGCGCAGCTTGCCATCACTGGTGATGGTGTCATCGACATCGGTGAGCAAGAACTCAACCGAACGAGCCTCCGCCTCGGTAAGGTCCGATATGCCTCTCATACGCCTACCGGGTCATCGAGGAGAGGGAACCGCTCTTGATAATCGCCTTCACATAGGTCAGGAAGGAGGCCACGCTTGCAACAGCTGCAAGGGCAAAGATCGGCGTGAGTGCCCGATCCACATACCCGGAGAGCGCTGATGCGGGAGCCCAGGAGCCCAGCGCAATCGCCAGGATTCCCACAGCCCCGCTAATTGCATAGAGCACCGCCTTGCTCTTGCCCCAGATGTTGGCGGGCACGGCAGAGCCCCTGCCCATCATCAACATCCGGACAAAGAGAATCGAGAGCTCGCGCCACATGATCAGGATGAACGCCCAGATCGGCATCATATCAGCGGAGACGAAACAGACAAAGTACGTCATCCGGCTGATGGTGTCGGCAAAGGGGTCCATCACCTTGCCCAGATCGGTGACCATATGTCCCCGACGGGCGATCTGCCCGTCGAGGAGGTCACTGAGCTCAGTGCAGACCCACAGGACGATGATCAGGATCGTCGAGAGGGTCTGCAGACTGGCGTCGATCCACACCGGCAGATGAAACGCAATAAAGAAGATCGGAGCCATGACCAGGCGGCTGACGGTCAGCTTATTGGGGATATTCATAGCTGCACCTTGCTTGCCACCGCCTCTTTGACGAGGGCAATGAAGGCATCAGTACTGAGGCCCCCCTCTTGCTTGCCGCCACGATAGCGGACCGAGACCTGGTCGGCTTCGGCCTCACGCTCGCCGATGATTACCATGTAGGGAATCTTCTCGGCGTTGGCGTTCCTGATCTTTGCGTTCATCCGATCATCGCTGAGGTCAGCATCGGCCCTGAGGCCCGCCTTGCGCAGTCTTCCCTCAACGCTCTTTGAGTACTCATAGTACGCCTCCCCAACCGGAATCACCTTGACCTGCACCGGAGAAAGCCACGGGGGGAAGGCCCCACCGTAGTGCTCGATGAGAACACCGAAGAAGCGCTCAATGGAGCCAAGCAGTGCCCGGTGGATCATGTAGGGCCGCTTCTCGACCCCATCACGGTCAACGAAGGTCAAGTCGAAGCGCTCGGGCTCATTGAAGTCGAATTGCACGGTGGAGAGCTGCCACTCCCGCCCGATGGCATCCTTGATCTTCAGGTCGATCTTCGGCCCATAGAAGGCACCGCCGCCCTCATCGATCTCATAGGGAAGCCCCTCCGCCTCGATGGCCTTGCGCAGCGCCTCGGTGGCGTCGTCCCAGTCCTTTTGGTCCCCGACGGACTTCTCGGGCTTGGTCGACAGGTAGGCGTTGATCTCCTCGAAGCCGAAGGCGCGGAGCATTGCAAGGCTGAAGCGCAAAACCTCAAGGATCTCGTCCCCCATCTGGTCGGGGGTGACGAAGAGGTGGGCATCATCCTGTGTGAAGCCGCGGACACGGAGCAGGCCATGGAGCGCCCCTGCCTTCTCATAGCGGTAGACGGTGCCAAGCTCGGCCCAACGGAATGGCAGCTCACGATAGGAGTGCTTGCTGTTCTTGTAGATCATGATATGGAAGGGACAGTTCATCGGCTTGACGTAGTAGTCGCTCTTGTCCATCTCCATCGGCGGGTACATCCCCTCCTTGTAGAAGCCGAGGTGACCGCTCTTCTCCCAGAGCCATGCACGACCGACATGGGGGGTATAGACCATCTCATAGCCGTTTGCGTAGTGCTCAGCCCTCCAGAAGTCCTCGATCTGCTGTCTGATGCGAGCCCCCTTCGGGTGCCAGTAGACCAGGCCGGGTCCCGCCTCCTCATGGAGAGAGAAGAGGTCGAGCTCCTTGCCCAGACGCCGGTGGTCCCGCCGCTCGATGTCGGCGATGCGCTCCAGATAGAGGCGCAGCTCCTTGCCATTCTCCCAGGCGGTACCATAGATACGGGTGAGCATCGGATTGGTCTCCTTGCCCCGCCAGTACGCCCCGGCGATGTTCATGAGCTTGAACGCAACGCCCTTCAGTTCCTTGGTCGAGGAGACATGGGGGCCACGGCAGAGGTCGACAAAGGAGCCGAGGCTGTAGAGGGAGACCTCCTCATCCTCTTCAATCGCATCGAGCAGCTCGAGCTTGAAGTGCTGGTCGGCAAAGCGCTCACGCGCCTCCTGGCGGCTGACCACCGTCCGCTTGAACTCGAGATCCTGGGCTATGATCGCCTGCATGCGGGTGGTGATCTCCTCAAGATCCTCGTTCACCAGCTGCCTGGGCAGATCAAAGTCATAGTAGAATCCATTCTCAATCGCCGGCCCGATCGCAATCTGGGCCCCGGGAAACATCTCGAGCACTGCCTCGGCCATGACGTGGGCCATCGAGTGCCTGATCCGGGAGAGCTTCTCTCCCCGCTCTTCACTAGCCATACCATCTCCTACAAAAAAGAACCATCACGACTTCGCCTCCGGTCTCCCGGCAAGGACGAAGACATGAGGGCTCTCATCTCCGCGGTTCCACCTTGCTTCCCCCGCTGGCTCTAGGACGCCAACAGAGGCACTCATTGTCCCTGTCTCGCCAGGGGGGCGGCATAGCCTACTGGGTGCTCCGTTCGGTATGCGGCTCAAAAGGGGTTTTCATCGCTCGCCTGCCAGACCCCTCTCAACCGTGGAGGTCCTCTCTGTGGCTCCGATGACGACTACTCGTCTTTCTCACTGCCTTGGGGAAAATATGCGCCTTAAGCGCCACTTAGTCAAGAGTAGAGAGCAGCGACAACAACTGAAACAACCTCGACCAGACGCCGCTCATCCTCCTCGGTGAAACGAGCGAGCCGGGGGCTGTCGATATCGAGCACCCCCCTGACCACCCCCCTTGGATCGATGAGGGGAAT
>CALFMX010000231.1 GCA_937902565.1 uncultured Spirochaetales bacterium | reverse complement strand
AACAGTAGCCGATCCCGAGGACATAGCTAGGGCCTCAACGGCACACGGCGCCTGTGTTGCCCTGTTGCTACATTTGTACCGTCCATGGGCACAAGGAGCTGCCGCCACTGCCTGCCGGTACCGTTGTGGTCAGCGGACACACCCACATACCCCTCTTGGAGAAGCGTGGTAATCTGGTGTACGTCAATCCCGGCTCTGTGGCCCTGCCCAAGGGGGGCTTTGAGCCCTCCTATGCCCTTCTTGACGGTCGTTCCTTCTCTATTATTGGCCTAAAGAGCGGTGAGGTGCTGATGAGCCTCACCATATGAGGGTGACAACCACGGTGTTTTCAACCTGTTCGATGGTCGCCCTCCCCTCATGGAGGCGCATCACCTGGTATACGATCGGCAGGCCCAAGCCGGTTCCCGGCTCATGGCGCGAGCTGTCTCCCCGGCTCCACGGCTCAAAGAAGTCGATCGAGGGATCAATCGTCCCCTCGTTGGTGATGACCATCTCATTTTTAAGGATCTTCCACCCTACGTTCGCCTTGGTTTTACCGAGGGCATTCCTCAGCAGCTCCTTTGCCGCCTGGGTGAGGAGGTATGGGTCGGCTACGAGCACTGCATCGCTTCTGTCTACATAGATCCTCCCCTGCTCTTCCTCGCTGAAAGAGGCAAGGGCGGTCTTTATGAAGTGCTCCACATCGAGTTCCTCCGTCTCCGCCCTCGCTTCCGGACTCTGTAGGGTTGCGTAGAGGGAGACGGCTGCGATCTTGAGGGCAAGCTGGTCATTTTCGCGCTGCAGGAGAGCGACAGCGTCGTCGGTGAGGGGGAAGACACCATCGGCCATGCCGTCGATGATGAGCTTCATCGCCGTCACCGGTGTATTGAGGTCGTGGCTGATAGCCCGTAGCCACGACTGGCGGCTCTCCCTGTTGAGGGTGAGGTTTCGCTCCAGTTGCCTGATCGCCTCGTTGACGATCTGCTGCTCCTCGATCTTAGTGGGAGGCAACGAGATCTCCCCCTCCCCTTCGGCGAGGGTGGAGAGGGCCCGCTGGATGGCGTCGGTGTAGCGCTGGGTGCGCCTCGAGAGGGAGGCTGCCATGATGAGGGCCATGATGAGGGCTATGGGAAGTGAGAAGAGGAAGGAGGAGATGAGGCCCCTGAAGAGCAGGGTCGTCCCCTTATAGGTGGAGGGGGTGAAGGTCAGGACATCGACCGAGCCGAGGGACTCACCGTTGTAGGTGATGGCAAGGCTGCCGGCAATATCGGTGGCCTTCACCTGCTGTGGCAGGGTAATCTTCTGCCACAGCGGCCGGTTGCGCTTGGATACCTCCATGGTATAGAGCGATCCGGTGGTCTCAATGGCCACCTCATAGAGGTCGCAGCGCATCACCTTGCTGGTAAACCCCGCCTCCTCCTGGGCAGGGACGAGCTGGCTCTCCACTACTGTCGCCCTGCTCTGGCGCAGCCCCGGTGGCAGCGTCAAACGGTCACCGGTAGCCGTCGCTCCCCAGGCGACCACTGCCAATCCGGCGGGATTGCGTATGTAGAGCCCGCTGATGCGGTCATTGAGCGAGGAGAGGAGGATCTGCTCGACGGTATAGGGATTGCTTGAGGGGCTGGCCAGCTCACTCTTGAGCGAGGTGGTGAACCCATCAAGGTACTCGGAGAAAACCGATTTGACCCAGGTTCGACGATTGTGCTCGACACTGACGAGAAAGACCAGGGCCATGACAGAGAGGAAGACGGCGATGACGAGGGCAAATGACAGAAAGAAACGAACGACTTGCTTTCTCATGGCGTATCATGACCGATGAAGCGGTAGCCCCAGCCGCGGATTGTCTCGATCCACGGCCCATCGCCGAGCTTGGCCCGGATATTCTTGATGTGGGTGTCCACCACCCGTTCATACGACTCGGAGTCGTAGTCGAAGCACTCTTTGAGGATTTCAGCACGAGGTACGAGCTCATGTGCCTTGTTAATCAGGTGGGCGAGGATTCGCCACTCGGCGGCGGTGAGAAAGACCTCCTCATCGTTAACGTGGAGGGTATGGTTGCGATCATCGAAGCGCATCGCATGGCCCTGCACGTAGAGCATACCGTCGGCGGGGCGGTCGTTGCCCCCACTGTAGCGACGCAGCACCGCCTGGACACGGAGGACCAGCTCCTTGGGGCTAAAGGGCTTTGAGATGTAGTCATCGGCTCCGAGTTCAAAGCCGAGGATCCGGTCGCTCTCCTCGATGCGGGCGGTCATGAAGATCACCGGGAAGTCGGAGCGCTTCTTCAGCTCCTTGACAAAGACGAAGCCGTCACCGTCGGGGAGCATCACATCCTGGATGAGCAGGTCGGGCTCCTTGACGGCCAGGCCTGCCTCAAGGGAGGCGAGGTCACCAAAGAGGGCCACCTCATAGCCACTGAGGCGGAGGTACTGGCCCACCCCCTCGCGGATGAGCTGGTGGTCCTCCACTATGTAAATCAACTGGCCGTTCTTCTCATCCATTGATCTTGCTCCTTGCGCTTACTGGACCCCGGTGACGCTCTTGCCAGCGAAACGGTAGCCGTAGCCACGAACCGTCTCGATCCACTCCGAGCCGAGGGGTCCCATCTTGGCGCGAATATTCTTGATATGGGTGTCGACGATCCGATCGTAGGACTCAAAGCTGTAGTCAAAGCAGTTCTCGAGGATCTGGCTGCGGGTGATGAGGATGCCGCTGTTGCTCACCAGATAGCTCATGATCCGCCACTCGGCGGCGGTGAGGGTAATCTGGTTGCCGTCGATGGAGAAGAGGTGGGAGACCTCGTCAAGCTGCAGCGTCGAGTTGCCCATCATCCACGTCGAGCCGGTGTATGAATCGGAGGTGCTGTAGTCGATGCGCCGAAAGAGCGCATTGACGCGCAACACCAGCTCCTTGGTCGAGAACGGCTTGCAGACGTAGTCGTCGGCCCCGAGCTCGAAGCCGAGGATCCGGTCACTCTCGCTGGCACGGGCAGTGACGAAGATCACCGGGAAGGTCGATGTCTGCCTCAGCTTCTTGAGGAAGTTGAAGCCATCCCCATCGGTGAAGTGGACTTCACTGAGCAGGAGGTCGGGCACCTGGCGCGTGACAGCGAGCTGCAGGGCATGGAGATCCTCAAATGCCTGCACCTCATACCCGCTGAGCTCCAAGTACTGCTTTATCCCCTCACGATCCTCTTCATTGGTATCCGCGACATACACAACCTTCATGACTACACCTCATCACACTCTTAGATTCGAAACAACTCTTTGTGATTATACAACACAAATCTCCATATATGCTCCACATTCCTCTATATTCATCAACGTAGTGTGAATTTCGGGAGCATTCCTATCCATTTTGTCCACAGTGTTCATCAAGTATGCACGCTCACCCACCTGCTGTCTTGCGCCACAGAAGGC
>CALFMX010000230.1 GCA_937902565.1 uncultured Spirochaetales bacterium | reverse complement strand
ACAGTCTATGTTCCATGGGGTGAGTGGGGCGGTGCACCGAAGCCGGCGGATGGTCATCCACGAGGTGCTGCTCACGGTCGGGACGATCCTCGGGGCAGTGGGCGGCGGGGCAATCTACGAGCATCTCTCCTTCTCCTCGGTACTCGCCGTCTGTGGGGTCGTCGCCCTTGTGGTGGTGGCAGTGGAGATGATCAGGGCGGTGGCAAGCGGGCGCTGAAGGGTTTTACACACACGCCCCATATCATCTAGAATGGGGCAACGATGATCGAGAGGAGTCAATCATGGCACAGACATTGACGGAGAAGATTTTAAGCGCCCACCTGGTAAGCGGGACGCTGGAGTGCGGCAAGCCGGTCGGTATCAGGATCGACCAGACGCTGACGCAGGATGCCACCGGTACGATGACCTACCTGCAGTTCGAGGCGATGGGCCTCGACCGCGTGCAGAATGAACTGGCCGTCAGCTATGTTGATCACAACACCATCCAGGTGGGCTTCGAGAACGCCGATGACCATCGATACCTGCAGTCTGTCGCAGCGGCCAAGGGGGTGGTCTTCTCCCGGCCGGGCAACGGGATCTGCCACCAGGTCCACCTCGAGCGCTTCGGCGTGCCGGGCAAGACGCTGCTGGGCAGCGACAGCCATACCCCCACCGGCGGCGGCATCGCCATGATCGCCATAGGATCAGGGGGCCTGGACGTGGCAGTGGCCATGGCCGGCGGTCCCTTCCATATCATCAGCCCCAAGGTCATCGAGATTCGCCTCACCGGGGCGCTTCGCCCCTGGGTCAGCGCCAAGGATGTGATCCTCGCCGTCCTGGAGCGTTTCGGGACCAAGGGCAATGTGAACTGCATCTTCGAGTACACGGGAGACGGGGTTGCGACCCTGGAGGTGCCCGAGCGCTCGACGATCTGCAATATGGGTGCGGAGAGCGGGGTGACCACCTCCCTCTTCCCCAGTGATGAGAAGACACGCTTCTTCCTCAAGGCCCAGGGGAGGGAGGAGGAGTATCGGCCGCTAGGCGCCGATGAGGGGGCGGTCTACGACGGTCTCTTTGAGATCGACCTCTCCACCCTTGAGCCGAGGGTGGCATATCCCCACTCGCCCGGCAATATCGACGTCGTCAGGCGTTTTGCCGGAAAGCGTGTCGACCAGGTCCTCATCGGGTCGTGCACCAACTCCAGCTACGTCGATTTGAAGAAGGTTGCCGATATCCTTGATGGCCACACCGTCGCTCCACACGTGAGCTTGGGCATCGCCCCGGGGAGCCGGGAGGTGTTGCTGATGCTCAGCCAGGATGGCTCGCTTGCAAAACTTGTGCAGAGCGGGGCCCGGATCCTGGAGAGTGCCTGCGGCTTCTGCATCGGGAACCACCAGAGCCCGGGCACTGACGGGGTGAGCCTGAGGACCAGCAACCGCAACTTCGAGGGCCGGATCAACCCCGACGTCAAGATGAACTACCTGGC
>CALFMX010000229.1 GCA_937902565.1 uncultured Spirochaetales bacterium | reverse complement strand
GCGAACCTGGCCGCCGCTGCTGCCACCCTCCTGGAGGAGCGTGAGCATCTACGTGCATTCTGTCTGCTCGAGTCAGTGGCAGATGACCAGCTCGTCACCAGCGCACGACAGCTCAGCAAGCGGATCGGGGATACCCAAAACCTCAAAGAGAGCCTCAAGGAGCGGGAAAACCGCCTCCGCCTTGCCGAGGAGGCCCTCGATCGTGAGCGTGATGAGCTCTCCGCCTTCTATGCACACCTCGGCTTCCTGGAGTGGGATAGTCATGGGGTGCTCCTTCTGTGTAGCCGATGGGAGGCGTACGCTGCCCTGGTTGAGCAGTATGGCGCACTCCAGCGTGATCTCGAACGCTACAGCGATGAGGAACGCCGCTGCGGCAGCGAGCAGAGCGAGGCAAGCCTGGCACTCCTGCTTGAGGAGGTGGAGGGCACGCTCGCTGCCCTCTCCAACAAGAAGCGGGAACTAGGGCAACTTGAAGAGCGGTATCGTGCGATGAGCGACTCCCCTGTCCTGGAAGAGGCGGTCCATAACCACCAGAGCAAGGCGGCGGACCTTGAGGCGCATCGACGGGCAGCGGTGCGGGGGAGGGTCGTCCAGGCTCTCTATGAGCGGATCAAGGAGGAGCGGGAGCGATACTACCAGCCACAGGTGGTCAAGAACGCCTCGACCTGGCTCTCCCGTATCACCCAGGGGCGCTACACAATGGGGGTCGGCGAGGATAACTTCATCGCCATCGACAGCGTCAATGACCGCCCCTACCAGCTTGCCGAGCTCTCCAGCGGTACCCGCATCCAGCTCCTCTTCTCCATCAGGATGGCGTTCCTCGAGCTCTTGGAGGAGGGGCGCTCCCAGCACCTGCCGATCTTCTTCGATGAGCTGATGGCCAATAGCGACGACGAGCGCTCCATTGCCATCAGCGAGGCGATCGCCACGATCAGCGGGACGCGGCAGGTCTTCTACGCCACCGCCCAGCTCGATGAGACGGAGAAGCTGAGGAGTGTGGCCAAGGGGTCTGTCCGTTTGTTTGACCTCGAGTCGATCAGGGAGCAGCGGGCGATCGAGCGGCGCCCCTTCCTCCCGGTATCGCCAAAGGCGGTGGAGGTCATCGATCCGATCGCGGACTACAACGGGTACGGCGAGGCCCTCTCGGTTGCCCGGCCAGCGCTCTTCGAGCCGGTGGGCGGGGTGCACAGCTGGTACCTTGCTACCGAGAGCGGGGAGCTCTATGCCCTCCTCGCCCGTGGCCTTGCACGGATCGGGCAGAGCGCTGCCAGTGACCCCGCCTACCAGAGGCGTTATACCCTCCTCAGGCACGCCGCCCGGCTTGCAGAGCAGGGGAGGCCACGGCCCATACGCACCTTCGACCTCAGCGACGAGAGCCTGCCTATCAGCCGCGATGTCGGCTACTTCAGGCAGATCGAGGAGTTCCTCAGCAGTGGCGAGCAGAGCGGGAATGACCTCGTCAAGGCGTTGGAGGATCGCACGATCAAGGGGATGCGCGACTCGATGAGGACCCTCTTGATAGAGTGGCTACTGGAGAAGGGGTATGCAACCGACCAATCACCCCTGGCTCGGGAGGATATCCTCTCAGCCCTTGCCCTCGACTACACGGACCTTGATGTTCGAAGCAGCGATTACCTGGTCGTGGATCGCTACCTCATGGCTCTGGGAATACAATAGTTTCTTTTTCCCCTGCCACAGTTTATAATCAAGCCCATGTATAGAAAGACAATCGGCGCCTGTTACCTGGGCAACTTCATCCTGGCCATGGCGTGCAACCTCTCACCGCTCTTGTACGTGACCTTCATGGCTGAATTTGGCATCACATTCGAGCAGGTCGGGCGGTTGACGTTGCTCAACTTCATCACCCAGATCATCACCAGCCTCATCTTCTCCAAGCCCACTGACCGCCATGGTGCCCGTCCCTTCATCGCACTGGCACACGCCATGGTCTTCATCGGCTTCCTGATCCTCGCCTTCAGTCGCCAGCTCTTCCCCTTCAACCCCTACATCGGCTTGATGGTCGCCACCATCATCTACTCGGTAGGCGCCGGTCTCTTCGAGCTCTTGCTCAATATCGTCTTCCTCGCCATCCCGGGGGATGCCAAGGAGAGCGCAACCAGCATTCTCCACTCCTTCTACGCCTGGGGCTTCATCGTCACCGTGGTCATCACCACCCTCCTCATCAGGGTTCTGGGCAGGGAGAACTGGCCGGCCATCATCCTCATCTGGTCGATCCTGCCCCTCTTCAACTTCTTCAACTTCCTGCGGGTCCCGATCGCCCCATCGATTGAAAGCGAGAAGCGTACCCGGCTCGGGGAGCTGGTACGTTCGCGCTACTTCATCCTTGTCATCCTTGGCATTGCAGTGGGAGGCGCGACCGAGGTGTCGATGTCGCAGTGGACGAGCACCTTCGCCGAGTCGACGCTCGGCCTTCCGAAGGAGGTCGGGGATCTGGTCGGCCTCTGCCTCTTCGCCCTGCTGCTCGGGGCATCACGGGCAGTTTTCGGTGCCTGGAAGGGCAAGTTTCCCCTCCTGGGGGCGATGACCGGCGGTGCAATACTCTGTGTGGTCTGTTATCTGGTGGCAGCGCTCAGCCCGTCTCCAGTGGTGAGCCTCGCTGCGTGCATCCTCTGTGGCCTGGGCAGCGGGCTACTCTGGCCGGGATCGGTGGTCAATGCATCCAACCACTTCCCGCTCGCCGGTGCCTCGCTCTTCGCCCTCCTCGCCGCCGGCGGCAATGTCGGTTCGGCCGTGGGGCCATGGCTCATCGGCGTGACAGCCGATATTGCCCCAACCCTCGTCAAGATCGCCCCCTGGCTCTCCCATCTCAGTGCCAGCGAGGCGGCACTGAGGAGCGGCATGCTGGTCGGTACGCTCTTCCCCCTCTTGATGGTCTTCATCCTCTTGCGGATGAAGCGCGCTAATGGACGTTGATCATCGCCAACAGTTCATCAGCGGTGCGGAGCCTCCGGCTGATATCCCGGGCGAGGTTGAGCATGAGCATTGTGTAGGTGCGGAGGCTGGTGACTGAGATTTGGTAGAAGTGACTGTTTGAGAGCGAGATGAGCCGGCTGGGGATAGTGGTGACAATGGAGGCGGCACAGGTGTTGATCTCGATGAGTTCCATCTCCCCAAAGGAGTCTCCCACCTTCAAGGTGGCGAGCTGGCGCTCAACCCCGTCGGTGTTCTCGGATCGGCGCACCACCGCCACCTCACCCTCGACGATGAAGTAGACAGCAGAGTTCTGCTGACCCTGGTGGAGTACGGTCACCCCTGCATCGAGGGTGTGCTCAGTGAGAAAGCTCTGGACCAGGTCTAGTTCCCAATCCTCCAAGCCTCCGAACATCGAATAGGAGGAGAGAAAATCGTTGTTGATAACGGTGCTGCTCATAGCGTAAGTCTACTCCCCATTGATGGTTGAGACAAGCTTCTTCTCACTTATGCGCCGGGTATCCGAAGGGGGGAGGGCAGCGCAGGCAAATGATCATGGCCGTAGTGGCTATCCATTTGCCACGCGATAGGGTACATTGGGCCCCATGAAGACCTTCATCATCCGCCTCGTCCGTCTCTTCTTCGGTCTCTTCCTCTATGCGCTGGGTATCGTGGTGACGATGCAGGCCCACATCGGCTACGCCCCATGGGAGGTCTTCCACGCCGGCCTTGCCCGACTGCTGAACACGCAGATCGGCACGATGACGATCTCGGTGGGCCTGGTGATCCTCATCATCACCTTCCTCTTCGGGGAGAAGGTCGGCCTGGGGACGGTGAGCAACATGATCTTTGTGGGCCTCTTCATGAATCTCCTGCTTGCAAGCGGCCTCTTTCATGAACGGACCACCCCTATCACAGGTGGCATCCAGATGGTCGGGGGCCTCTTCATCATCGCCCTGGCCTCCTACTTCTACATCTCCAGTGGCTTTGGTGCCGGTCCACGTGACAGCCTCATGGTCCTCCTCTCACGAAAGAGTGGCCTCTCCGTCGGCCTGTGCCGTGCCGGCATCGAGGTCACGGTGACCATCATCGGCTACCTTTTGGGCGGTATGCTGGGGTGGGGCACCCTGCTCGGGGCAGTGGGGATCGGCTTCTGCATCCAGGTCACCTTCCGTCTCCTCCGCTTCGACCCCACCCTGATAGTCCATGAGGACCTCGCTGCCAGCGTCCGTAGGATCGTAAGGCCAACCTGATGGACTCAATCGAACACTCTTCGATTTAGGCGCGGTCAATACTCAGCTTTGAGATATAATACTGGGTGGTTTCCCCGTAGTTGGTTCCCACTGAGATGCACTCTCCAAACCTCCATTCATCTCCATAGCCAGTGCGATTATCGGATGTTTGTGCATTGAATACCAATGGTTCTGCTAGAGGGATTCCTATGCCAACATCAATTGAATGTTGTCGAGAATGCTGTTTGATGGTTTTTAGAATCGGGTGCATCATCGAATGTTGTGCATACTGGTCGGGATCGACATCTTGCAGGATGATGGGGGGTTTTGACCATTCTCGCAACTCGGTGAAGGTAGTATTCGCCAGACACTCCACTCTCCCATGTGGCCAGGTCTCAGGTCTTTCTCTGGTGATGAGCAGTGAGACAATATAAGTATTACTGTTTAGCTTTAGGCGCAGAGCCCGCTTGATCAGCATTGTTTTGTATCGAATATGAGGAGACCGTTTCCCCTCAAAAATATCCATTGTCGCAACAGAACTCCTGATATCACGAATATCGACCTCATAGAGTGCATTATTGACTGCACGTAAGACTTTTGCCATTGTGATGCTCCTTGTTGTAAACAACAGTGTATCACAGACAGTACGTTGTTTTGGGCACTTACAGTGATCAGCTTCTTCTAAACAAGAAAAGTGGTGATTCACATTGAGAGTACAACCTTCAGGATCCAAAATTTCCTAATATGAATGATGAAGGATTATAATTATTCGCTGTTGGGAAGGGTTGACAACTTTCCTTCCTGAGTGTATTACATAGCTAGTACACCAATACAGGAGGTAGCTATGGATCACCACACGTTGGCAGAGGTCACCGACCTCACCTTCGGCTACACACACAAGCCGCTCTTCAAGGACCTCTCGTTCACCCTTGAACGGGGCAATATCTACGGCCTGCTCGGAAAGAACGGGGCCGGCAAGAGCACGCTGCTCAAGCTCCTCTGTGGCCAGCTCTTTGCCGAGGAGGGGAGCCTCTCCGTCCTCGGGGAGAACCCACGCTTGAGGCGAGCCTCCCTCTTCAGTGAGATCTTCTACCTCAGCGAGGAGTTCCCCCTGCCGAGGATGAAGAGCCGACAGTATCTCTCGATGCTTGCCCCCTTCTATCCCCGCTTTGACCGGGAGCTCTTCGCCTCCTATGCATCGGAGTTCGGCCTCAGCCTCGACCACCGCCTTGATCAGATGTCGCTTGGGGAGAAGAAGAAGTACCTGCTCGCCTTCGGCCTAGCCAGTGGTTGCAGCCTCCTCATTATGGATGAGCCGACCAACGGCCTGGATATCCCATCCAAGCGTCAGTTCAGGCAGATCGTGGCCAGTGCGATGAGCGAGGAGCGGACCTTTGTCATCTCCACCCACCAGGTGCGCGACATGGAGGCCCTCATCGACCCGATCATCATCCTCGACCAGGGGAAGGTCATCTTCAACGAGGGGCTCGATGCCCTCACCGATGCCTACGTGCTCGACCACGTCACCACCGAGCCCGATGGTGATGCGCTCTACAGCGAGCGGGTCCTCGGTGGATGGATGGTCCTCAAGAAGCGGGCTGATGTTCCAAAGGGACAGACATTGGACCTGGAGACGATCTTCAACATCATCGTGGAGAAAGGAGGCCGGCCATGAAGCGTTTCATCGCACTATTGAGGCGGGAGTGGATCATAGGACAGAGGGACCTCGCCATCTATGCGTCGGTCATCATCCTGTTGTTCTTTGGCTACGAGGGGTTGCAGTCGATCATGACGCGCTATGCAGGGACCCCTTTCCCAACCGAAGTGTATGATACCCTCTTCCCGTCATTCCTCCTCATCGGTGGTATCATCTTCACCGTCGACCTCTTTGCCCGAGACCTCTACAAGCGGGATAACCAACACACCTTTTTGATGTTGCCGGCATCCAACGCCGAAAAGTTCCTCTCAAAGAGCCTCTTGGCAGCGGTGGGATACCCCATCGCATTGACACTCTACTTCGTCGTCTCAAGCCTGATCGTGGAGCTCTTGATGTACCTCATATTCGGCAATCCGATCGGAGTCTTCAATCCGCTGCGACTGCACGGGTACTGGACGATGCTCGCCCGCTATTGGTCGATCATCTCGCTCTTCATCCTCGGCTCGACGGTCTTCCGCAAGACGGCGCTGGTGAAGACGCCGCTTGCCTTCACCATCCTGGCCGTGCTTGCCACCACCATTGCCCTGATCTTCCTCAAGCTCTTTGTCGCTATCCGGGTGGGGGGAGGGGTGTCGCTGCTCGAGGCGCTCTCCCGGGTCGACCAGAGGCGCTTCAATGAGATGGTCGAGACCATCAGGGGGTGGACGGTCGCACGGGATCTGCTGCACTACCTCATCATTCCCATCGCCCTGCAGACCACCGCCTACTTCAGGCTCTGTGAGGTGGAGGCTACCGATGCAGTTTGATACCAATGAGCCGATCTATCTTCAAATCGCCGACCACCTCTGCCACCTGATCATCACCGGCCACTTCCCCGATGGAGAGCGCATCCCGTCGGTCAGGGACCTGGCCGTTGAACTGGAGGTGAATCCCAACACGGTGGTGCGCTCCTACGCCCACCTCTTGGAGCAGGGGGTGCTGGAGAACCAGCGTGGCATCGGCTACTTTGCAGCAAAGGATGCATCAAAGACGATCAAGGCGCACAAGCGCAGCTCCTTTTACGAGGAGGAGCTGCCCGCCTTGGTCAAGACCATGAAGGCCCTGGACATCAGCGTCGAGGAGCTCGTCAAATCAATTGGAGCACTACATGAGACACTATAAGAGAAGCACGATCATGCTTGCTGTGATGGCCGCCATCCTGGTCATCCTTGTGGCAACCGGGGTCCACCTCATCGTCTCCATGATCGTCTAGACGAGGGTGATGCAGCACGCCTTCTCAATGGCAATCCGCCCACAGAGGGGACCGAGCTCCCCGCTCTCCCCGCTACGGGGATAGACGGTCACCGAAGAGCTGGTGGTATTGGCCACGATGAGGAAGCGCTCGTCGCGCGAGAGGGCGAAGTCCCAGGGGGTGCGCTCGGTATATGACCACCCCTGGCGACTGAGCCACCCCTCCTTGACCGAGAAGATGGCGATGGAGTCGTGGCCACGGTTTGCCACGTAGAGGAAGCGCCCGTCACCTGAGAGTGCGATGGCGCTGGTGGTATTCTCCTCCCCAAAGCCCGCCGGAATCGTCGAGATCTGCTGGATGAGGGTAGGGCTCTTGCCCATGCGGTAGACGAGCACCTCGCTCGAGAGCTCGGCGCTGACGAAGAGGTAGCGTTCATCACCGCTGATGGCAAGATGGCGCGGCCCTGAGCCGGGAGGCGCGGCAAACGAGTCAATGAGGCGCATCTCATTGCGGTAGTAGTGGATGGTATCCCCCCCGAGGTCGGTGACGAGGATGGATGAGGAACCGTCGACGAAGAGGGAGCAGTGGACATGGCTTGACTCCTGCCTCTCCATGTTGATGGAGCTGTCCTCATACGCTTCGCTGTAGTTGAGCCCGTCGAGGCCGATGAGGGTGAAGCTGCCGCTGGTGTAGTTGCTCACCGCCAGGCTCTTGCCATCACCGCTGAGGGCGAGGTGGCAGGGCCCGCTGCCAAGGCTCGATGCCTTGAAGACGGGGCTCGGGTTGCACTCCCCATCAAGCTGCCACCCGTATACCATCCCGTCAAGCCGTTCTCCCACCGAGTAGAGGATTCTCTTGTTGCCATCCCACACCTGGTAGGTCGGCATCTCGATCCCGCCCATCGCACAGCGATAGGTGAGGGCCCCGCTCTCAGGGTCAAAATCCAGGAGTGTGATGCCTTCGTCGGAGGGGAGGACCCGGCTGCCGACCACAATCTGCTTCATACTCCCATGATAGTCCCGCTCTCTTTTGAATGCAAGATTGGGGAGGGGAGAGGAAACGTTGAGTCCAAGGGACAATACGCGGTTTTACAGAGAGGACGGGACTTAGATGGAGTCTTGAACACCTGGAGATTATGAAGTAGCTCAGTACAATGACCTCCTTCCAAATGAAAAGGACACTATACCCATCAAGGCCTTGATTCCATGTCACTGCACTCACTGCAGCACCGTACAGACCGTCGCCCATCGTCCACCAGTGACCTTTTCCAGCTCCTCACAGCTGAGGATCACCGCACTTGTGCTGTCACCGGCGGCTGGGTAGATGGTATCAAAGCGCTCAAGCGAGCGGTCCAACACGATGTCGATGTGCTCCGCCTTCACGAAGGGACAGACCCCTCCGATGGCAAAGCCGGTCTCAAGGAGCGCCTCCTCTCCGCTGAGCATCCTCGCTTTCATTCCGAACTCAGCCTTATAACACTTGTTGTCAACCTTTGTATCGCCGGCGGTGCAGACCAGAAGCGTCGAACCATCCTTCTTTCGAAAGGCGAGGGTCTTGGCAATGCGTGCCTCCTCCACACCCAAGGCCTGGGCGGCAAGGCTCACCGTCGCACTGCTGACATCAAAGGTACGAATCCGGTCACTGAGGCCAAAGGGGGCCAAGAATGCTCTCACTGCTGCTACTGACATGGACGCCTCCAAGGGAGGAGTATAGCCTATCCCCTGTTGAGGGTACATTGGCCTTACGGGTTATTGCCGGTATGAACTCTTCCGTTACGGTAGAGTCTAGAGAAATCCACCAGTTGGATGAATATGGACACAAGCTCTCCTAAGATGGTGAACGACGACACGACCTTGGCAGAGTGAAATTCGGCTCTATGGGTGAATCCAATAAAGATTCCTACAGCAGGAATGATACTTGAAAAAGCTTCCTGCTGTAGGAATAATTGGCAAAATTCGGATGATTTGGCTAGGTAGTACTGAACGTATGGCTGTCCTTCTGCAGGACGTCGTGCACCCCTCCCTCGACAATCGAGGTGGAGGAGACCACGGTAAGCGTAGCGTTTTCCCTCAGCTCTCCAAGGGAGAGGGCCCCGCAGTTGCACATCGTCGAGCGAACCTTGGCCAGGGTGACCCCGACGTTGTCTCTCAGGCTCCCTGCATAGGGGACATAGGAGTCCACCCCCTCCTCGAAGGCGAGCTTCTTCTCGCCGGTTGCGGTGTAGCGCTGCCAGTTGCGTGCCCGGTTCGAGCCTTCGCCCCAGTACTCCTTCATGTAGGTACCGTTGACGAAGATCCGGTCGGTGGGGCTCTCGTCAAAGCGGGCGAAGTAGCGCCCGAGCATGATGAAGTCGGCGCCCATGGCCAGGGCGAGCACGCCGAGCCAGGCCTGGCGGCGGGTCAAAGATGCGGAGTCAGTCATGGCAATAAAAAAGCCGCAGCCCCAAAGCGGAGAGCGGCTCGCCAGTGTGCCAAAAAACGCTTACCTGCCCAGAATGGCCAGGGAAAACCCTTTGGTCCCGGTTGTTGGCAGCTGTCAGGCTGCCAGGGTTTGCGGCTGCAGTTGCTGCAATTGCTGCGCTTCCAACGTGCGGTGCAGCTGTACCGTGGCCGCGCAGGCGCGGGCCAGCTCGGCACCCTTCTTCACAAAATGCTGGTGGAAGAAATCGTGGTGCTCCTGCGATTCATGGAAGT
>CALFMX010000228.1 GCA_937902565.1 uncultured Spirochaetales bacterium | reverse complement strand
GGCGCCTCGGTATCACGTTCATCGAAGCGGAGGCGAACGCCTCCCCCCTCATCGATGAGGGCTTCATCGTAGCAATCGACCTCACCCTCCCCCATCGTGGGGCTGAGCGGCTCTCCCTCCTCTTCCACACCCTCGAGGAAGCGGCTGATTTCCTCATCCGCCACCCTGATCCCGCTGCAGAGTACCCCGCCCTGGTCACGGAGTATGGGGCGATGCTGAAAGAGGGATTCCTGGTCGCCTTCCCCACTGAGACGGTCTACGGCCTCGGCGCCGATGCAACGAATGAGGAGGCGGTGCGCTCGATCTTCACTGCCAAGGAGCGCCCCCTCTTCGATCCCCTGATCGTCCACATCGCCCGGATCGAACAGCTTGAAGGTGTTGTAGAGAAGATCGATGAGCGCACCCGTTCCCTGATCGACCACTTCTGGCCCGGACCGCTCACCCTGGTGGTCAAGAAGCATCCATCAATTCCCGACATCGTCACCAGCGGGGGGCCCACGGTGGCCATCAGGATGCCTGACAACCCTCTGGCCCTCAGCCTGATCGAGGAGAGCGGACGTCCTATCGCCGCGCCATCGGCCAACCGCTTCGGCTACACCAGCCCGACGACGGCCCGCCATGTGGAGACCCAGCTTGGCTCCCGTATAGGGGGTGTGCTCGATGGCGGCTCCTGTGCGGTGGGAATCGAGAGCACCGTGCTCTCCCTAGCCACAGAGACGCCCACGATCCTGAGGCCCGGAAAGATCGGGCCCACCGAACTGGAGCCGATCATCGGACGGGTTGTCTACCACGCATCGGCTGAAAAAAAGGGGGCCCTCGAGAGCCCGGGGCTCCTCGAGAACCACTACGCGCCCACCACGCCCCTCTATCTGGTGGACGATGTGACCCTCTACAAGGATGACCCTGCAGTCGGGGTGCTGCTCTTTGAGAATGACGGGACCGAATTCAGGGGACCGGTACGCTACATCAGCGAGAGAGAGGACCCCGCCGAGGCGGCAAGCCGCCTCTACTGGGCGATACGAGGGCTCGATGGTCTGGGCCTGCGGATGATGGTCTGCTCCCTCCTTCGTGAGGAGGGTATCGGGGTGGCGATCAACAACAGGCTGAGAAAGGCATCACACAAGGGCTGAGTTGACGGCCTCGGCCATCGCAGCGATCGCTTGTTCATTTATCTGGTGCACATCCTCGCGGCTCATGGCCAGGCGCATCAGGGTGCGGGTGAAGCCCCCCATCTGGGAGAAGAGGAACTCACCGCCGAAGCACGAGGTGGCGATGGCCTTGTCACGCAGGCCCTGGCTGTAGTTCTGCTCAAGCTGCTTCTCCATCCCCTCCCCCTCCTCCATGCCACAGAGGAAGAGGGCGAGCACGTTCGCCTTCAGCAGCGCGGCCTCGTTGGCATCTATAAACCGTCTCAGCTTCTTGCTGACCTTCCCCATGTAGACCGAGCCGCCGACGACGATGGCATCATAGAGGCCAAGGTCGACCGGGGCATCCGTGCCCAGGTTGTACAGGTCCGCGCCACCGGTGATTCGGTCGGCGAGCATCTGTGCGCTGCATCGGGTGGTGCCACGCTTGCTGCTGAATACAATGAGTGTCTTTGCCATGTGCTCCTCGCTTGCACTGAATGATACCACACCCGCATCCGCGTCACAATGCTATCCAGAGGCCATCGGCGAACCCCGATACATGTCATCTCAATTGACACAAGGGAATATTGCTTGCATAGTCCATGTATCGTGAAAATGAAAAAGCCATCCATCTACCTTCCCCAAGAGGGACTGAAAGCGTTCCTTGCGGTCATTCTCTTTGCCGGCCTTGCCCACGGCCTCTACAAAGGGGTGCAGGACAACTACCTCGCCGAGATCGTGAAGATCAACGAGTTCGAGCGTGGCATCGTGGAATTCTTCCGTGAGCTGCCCGGCCTGATGCTCGTCTTCATCCTTGCCTGGATGTACCGCTTCAGTGAGACCAAGGTCTTCAAGATCGGCACGGCCGTTACGCTGGTGGGGCTCTTGGGCCTCTTGGCGATGGGGTCGGCGAAGTGGATGGTCATCCTCTTCATGGTGATCTACAGCCTCGGCGAGCACATCGTCATGCCGATCAAGAGCTCGATGAGCCTCTACTTTGCCAAGGAGGAGAGCGGCGGGGCGAGCCTGGGGATGACGAGCGCGATCAGCCACGGGGGCAACATCATCGGCTACGTCATCGTCTCTGTCCTCTTCATCGTGCTCTCCAAACTTGGGCTGGGCACGAATACCGTGACAGGGTTCAAGGCGATCTTCGCCTTTGCCGCCCTCTTGATGGTGCTCGCCACCATCCTCTCCCTGACCATGAAGGATCAGGGGAGAACGGTGAATCGCAGCCGCCTCTACATCAGGAAGAAGTACACAAAGTACTATATGCTCGAAATCTTCTATGGGGCGCGCAAGCAGATCTTCATGACCTTCGCCCCCTATGTGCTGATTCTCGTCTACGGGGCC
>CALFMX010000227.1 GCA_937902565.1 uncultured Spirochaetales bacterium | reverse complement strand
ACGCCAAGGAGCTCTTCTTCGTCCTCATCCAACTCTCCTCGATCCTGGCGGTCGTTGTCCTCTACTTCTCGATGCTGTGGCCCTTTGGTGCCAAGAAGAGCGCTCAAGCCAAGAAGGAGACCTGGATGCTGTGGGTGAAGATCATCATCGCCACGATCCCGGCAGGGGTTGCAGGCTTCCTGCTCAACGACTATATGGACGCCCACCTGCAGCGATGGACCGTCATCGCCAGTGCCCTCTTCTGCTACGGGGTCCTCTACATCTTCCTGGAGAAAGGCCCGCTCGGGCGGGTGGAGCGACGGGTGAAGAGCCTTGAGACCATCACCATCGCAGATGCGTTTGTGTTGGGGCTCTTCCAGACCCTGGCCCTGGTACCGGGCACCAGCCGCAGCGGCTCTACTATCCTCGGCGGCATCATGCTCGGCCTCGACCGGGCGGTCTCCGCCCAGTTCTCCTTCTTCATGGCCATCCCGGTCATGGCAGGAGCCTCTCTCCTCAAGCTCATCAAGCTGGGCTTCTCCTACACCGGCAGCGAGTGGGCCATCATGGCGGTGGGCTTTGTCACCTCCTTTGTCGTCTCGCTGGTGGTGGTCAGGGCGATGATCTCCTATATCAAGCGCCATGACTTCTCCGCATTCGGCGTCTATCGGATCATCCTCGCCTTGGCAATGAGCGCATACTTCCTCTTGGCTGCTTGATATGGCACTCCTGGTCGTAATATACCTCGCCTTCATCAGCCTTGGGCTCCCCGATGCGGTCCTCGGTTCCATCTGGCCGGTCATGTATGTGGACATGGGCCTTGCCCTCGCCGATGCAGGGATTCTCAGTGCCATCACAAGTATCGGGACGGTGATCAGCGCCCTCGTCGGCTACCGCGTGGTGGCCCGCTTCAAGACCGGCTGGGTAACCGCCGTCAGCGTGGCCATGACGGCATTCGGCCTCTGGGGCTTCTCGATCTCGACCTCGCTTCTCCACCTGGCCCTCTTCTCCATACCCCTCGGCCTCGGGGCCGGGTCCGTCGATACCGCACTCAACAACTACGTGGCCCTCCACTACAAAGCACGGCACATGAACTGGCTCCACTCCTTCTGGGGGGTCGGGGCGAGCGGAGGCCCCGCCTTGATGGCCCTCACCCTCTCGCTCGGCTTCTCGTATCGCTCCGGCTGGCGCCTCATCAGCATCATCCAGGCCCTGTTGGTGGTCGTCCTCTTCCTCGCTATCCCCCTCTATGCCCCACAAAAGCCGTTGCAGCCGGAGCGGCAAGAGCCCGGGCAGAGGAGGGGAGGCCGCCGCCAAGGGCTCTCCCTGATCCTCGCTTCCTTCTTCCTCTACAGCATGATCGAGATGTCAACCGGCCTCTGGGCGGTCAGCTATCTGGTGGAGGTGAAGGGCCTTGAAGCCACATCTGCCGCCCTCTACGGCTCACTCTTCTTCCTGGGTATCACCCTCGGCCGGATGGTCAGCGGCTTTGTCAGCCTGCGCTTCTCCAATGGCCAGCTCATCGCCATGGGCATGCTCATCATCGCCCTCGGCTTGGCAGGCCTCCTCCTCTCGACGGTGTCCACCGCCGCCCTTGCCCTCGTGGCCATCGGTCTCGGCTGTGCCCCGATCTTCCCGAGCATGCTCCACGAGACGCCGCGCCGCTTCTCGATCGAGGCGAGCGGGCGAATAATTGGCCTCGAGATGGCCACCGCCTATATCGGCAGCACGATCGCAGGCCCCCTCTTCGGCGCCCTTGCCCACCTGGTGGGGCTCACGTGGATGGTAGGCCTGCAGTTGTTCTTCTTCCTCATCCTCTCCCTCACCCTTACCCTCTTCTTCACCCGGACGAAGGCGCAGCCACTGTAATATACACAGACAGGATCAAGAGTGGTCCGGTTCACGCTCTTCCAACAGCCACTCCACCAGGTTCTTCTCTGCGATCCCTTCGTAGGTTGAGCCTGAACCGATCGTATCGAGGGTGAGCAGTACTTTGGGGTGGTGGTCTGGTATGGCTTTCAGCGGAGCACGCTCTCGCCTCAGGGCGTTCTCGTCAAGCACAGATGGGGCAATCTGGTCGTACACCACAGCCTGCTGTGACCGTGCTACAAAATCGACGTTCTTCTCTGCCACCGTGTCGATCGAGACGGACCATCCTCTCCAGTTGGTGGCCTAGTCAGGCTCTGGCTGTGCCAGGAGATTGTTCGGCAGCCCGAGGTCCACAATGGAGGTCTCGGGCCCTATGTTGCTTGAGATACGCAATATAGAGGTGTTGGCTCCCCGATCGTGCAGGTGCAGAAACGCAGGTTCAACCCTGCTGTTTCTCCTGCAGGCTGGCGGCCTTTACCAGGTGCTTGCCGCTCTTGCTCAGGGTCAGTGCCACCTGTTCGAGGGTGCGCTCCTTCTCATGGGGATCCTCGAAGAGCTCCCCCTGGAGGGGGCGTTCCCCATCATAGACCTGGTGGAGGCCGACGCCGATGAGGCGGATTGGCATCCCCGCTCGCCACTTCTGGGCAAGGAGCCCCTTTGCCTGCTCATAGACCTGGTTGGCGCTGAGGATCGGGGCATCGGGTGTGGTCTGTACGGTGTAGGTGGTGAAGTCGGGGTAGCGCACCTTGATGGCGATGGTGCGGGCCATCACCTTCTCGTCGAGGGCACGGGCCATCACCTCGTGGCTCATCGAGAGGAGGACCTGGTGGAGGATCTCCTCATCCGAGACATCGGTGTTGAAGGTCGTCTCGGTGGAGATTGAGCGGCTCCGGCTCTCTTCGGGGAAGATGCCGGGGTCTTCGCCGCGTACGGCGTGGTAGAGGAAGGAGCCCATGGCATTGCCAAAGCGGTGCTGGAGTCGCTCCTTGCTCCAACCTCTGAGCTCGCCTGTCGTCTTGATGCCGGCGTCGGCGATCGCCTGTTGGGTGACCTTGCCGACCCCCCACAGCTTCTTCAGCCCTACCGCATCGATGAAGGCAATCTGCTTGGAGGGGGAGACCCGGCACAGCCCATCGGGCTTGTCGTAGTCGCTGGCCATCTTGGCGATGAGACGGGTCGCCCCGATGCCCACCGAGATGACCAGGCCGGTCTCCTCCTTGACGGTCTTCTTGAGCAACATCCCCGCTTCACGCGGCAGGCCGAAGAGGCGGGATGTCCCACTCATGTCGAGAAACGCCTCATCGATGGAGATCTGCTGCACCGAGGGGGAGAAGCGGGAGAGGATCGCCATGACCCGGCGGCTCTCCTCGCTGTAGCGCTCCATACGGGGAGGGACGGCCAACAGGTGGGGGCAGAGACGCAGTGCCTGGCCCATCGGCATCGCCGAGTGGATGCCGTAGGTGCGTGCCTTGTAGCTTGCCGCGGCGACAACGGAGCGGTGGCTCTTGCCGCCGATGACTAGGACCTCATCTTTGTATTCGGGGTGGTCGAGCGTCTCTACCGCTGCATAGAAGGCATCGAGATCGACATGGAAGAAGACCGGCTCGATCATACACGCTCCGGCGGGGTGTGGACCAAACGCTGTGCCTCGTCCCATCTCTTCAGCGTACCGGCGATGAGCTCGTCGAGCGCCTGGCTGAGCGTCAGGCCTGCAGCTTTGATCAAGGCGGGCCAGTGGCTCTGCCCGGTCATCCCCGGTGCGGTGTTGATCTCGTTGAGGTAGATCGTCCCGCCGCTGACGAAGAAATCCACCCGTGCATATCCGCTGCCCTTGATGGCAGTGAAGGCTTGTTGGGCGTATCTGCGAATCTGCTCGTCGATCGCGTTGCCCAGGCCACTGGGGACCACCATGTAGGCACCGCCGCTTTGGGTGTACTTGTGGTGATAGTCGAGAAAGCCCACCGCCTCGGCTCCGGGGTCAACCACCCGGCCGGGGCCTGCGGCCAAGAGCGTGCCATCACTCCGCTCCAGGATGGCACACTCCGCCTCGATGAGGGGAGTGACCAGGCTCTGGATGAGGACGCGTTGGCTGTAGCGCCTGCCCAGCTCCACTGCCGCCGCCAGATCGGCGACTGAGGGGTCCCTCAGG
>CALFMX010000226.1 GCA_937902565.1 uncultured Spirochaetales bacterium | reverse complement strand
TGATTTGGAGAATGGGACGCTTTCGCTTGATATCATGCAAATCTTCATGCCCAATTAGAGCATTAAGGCTTGCTCAGCGTCAAGGAAAATCACCTAGATGTATGCACGTCCCTCAAGCTCATCGATGTACTCGCTTGCGCAGTGGGCGGCGATGGCACCGTCACTTGCAGCGGTGATGAGCTGGCGGAAGACCGTGTCACGTACATCCCCTGCAGCGTAGAGCCCGTCGATGGAGGTCTCCATCCGTTCGTTGGTCTTCACATACCGCTCAGGGGTGAGGACACTCTCGCTGAGGATGCCGGTCTGCGGGATCATGCCGACGAAGACGAAGACTGCGTCGAACTCCCGCTCATACTGGACTCCCTTCTCAAGGTCGTTGAGGACGACGCTGGTGACCTTCTCCCCGTCCCCCTTGATCTCTGCCACGGTGTGCATCATGACACGCTCGATGTTCTTGTTGCGCTCGACTTGCTTGACCAGGTTGTCCTGGGCGCGGAAGCGGTCCTTGCGGTGGATGATGGTCACCTCGTCGGAGAGCTTGGAGAGGTAGAGGGCGTCGGTGAGGGCGGTATCCCCGCCGCCGACGACGAGGATTCGCTTTCCCCTGAAGAAGGGGCCGTCACAGGTCCCGCAGTAGGAGACACCCTTGCCGTTGTACTCCTCCTCACCAGGGACAGCGAGGTGGCGATGCTGGGCCCCGGTGGCGTAGATGACCGCCTTGGCCTGATAGGTTTCACCGTCGGTGGTGGTGGCCTCGAAGAGGTCTCCCGTCTTCTTCAGCTCCTGGACGGTGGCATAGACCAGCTTGGCCCCGAACTGCTCGGCCTGGGCGTGGAACTTCATTCCGATCTCCGCCCCGCTGATGGGCTCGTTGAAGCCCGGGTAGTTCTCGATCATATCGATGTACATCGTCTGTCCGCCGGGGGCGATCGACTCCATCACGGTGACCGACCGGCCGGCACGGGCGGCGTACTGGGCGGCACTCATGCCGGCGACCCCGCTGCCGATGACCAGGATATCTTGTTCAATCATATCAATGCTCCTCAATATTCTTGGTGGCGAGCAGCGCAAGCTCCGCATCGCTCTTCCTGATGTAGAGCGGCCCTGAGTCGGGCGCATCCGCTCCTTGGCTAAGATACTGATTTAATCCCAGGCGGGCAAGGCTCAGCGCCAGGGCGCTCCCCTCGACCTGGACAAGGGGGAGGGAGAGGTGTGCCCGTTCGTTCAAAAGTGCTCCATCGATGCCGGTGAGCAGGAGGTCGGGGTAGGCTGTTGCCAGTGATGTGATCTCCTCGATGGTGAGGTCGGATGGACCTGCCAGCCGGGTCCCCTGCCGGTAGAGGGCTGCATAGAAGCGTGCCTTCTTTGCATCGATGGCGACGAGGACCGGCTTGCTCGTGAAGTCGATGGCCGTGTACCAGGTATCGAGGGTCGGGACGCTGACCAGCGGGATGGCGGCTGATAGGCTGATACCTTTGAGAGTCGCCATCGAGATCCTCAGGCCCGTGAAGGAGCCCGGCCCTCCCGTCGTCACCAGGAGGTCGATCTCCTTGAGGTCAATCGAGGCGTCACTGCAGAGGGTGAGGACCTTGTCCATCAAGAGCTCGCTGTGACGGTTGTTGGCGGTCATCGAGAGGCTCTCGAACCATACAAGGGACCCCTCTTCGAAGCGAGCGAGAGCGAGGTGCATCACGTTTGTCGACGTATCACAGGCGAGGACCATCATAGGCGGATCCCCTCGATGGTGATGGTACGATGCTGGTCCGCTTCGACCGTTATGGTGATCCGCTTCATGTGGGGAGGGAGGATTTCACCGATCTTCTCGGCCCACTCAATGATGGTGACCCCGTCGCTGTAGAGGTACTCCTCCCCCCCGATCATCTCGAACTCCTCGATAGAATCGAGGCGGTAGAGGTCGAGGTGGTTGAGGGTCAGCCTTCCATCCGTGTACTCCTGGATGAGGGTGAAGGAGGGGCTGACCACCTCATCCTCGATGCCCAGGCCACGGGCAATGCCCTTGGCCAGCACGGTTTTGCCCGCCCCGAGCCCACCGCTGAGGGCGATGACCTCACCGCCCTCCAGTGTTGCCGCGATGCGCTCTCCCAGTGCGGCCGTCTCCTCGGGTGACGTACTCAGAATGACCATCATCGCACCTCCCCTTTGTCCATCTGTGCAATGACCTCCTCGTTGTCGAGGTACTCCTGTACGATGGGTGACCCGATCGTGTCCCCGCTTGCGCTCTGGTACTCCTCGATGAGTTTTGCAAGGAGGGGGTCACCGTCGTCTATGGCACGGCAACGCTCGAGGTACTCGCGCGCCAGGTCAAGCTCGCCGTCGCCGAGGTGGAGGTAGGCGAGGTTGGAGAGGAGGGTGATATTCTCCTCATCGAGGTCGATGGCGGTGTTCAGGTACTCCTTGGCCAGGGGGCGCTCCCCGCTCTCGAGGGCGCAGATAGCCAGCTCGTTGTAGAGGTCGCTTGATCCGGTGGTGTAGGAGAGGGCCTTGATGAACGCCTCCTGTGCCTCGTTGAAGCGGGAGAGGCGCCTGAGGGCCCACCCCTTCAAGAACCAGGCGTTCCAGACGGTGGGGTTGGCTGAGAGGAAGCGGTCGAGGATGGTGATGGCCTCCTCCTCGTTGCTCATCTGTATGGCATCGTAGGAGGCCATCAAGGACTCATCGTCGGCGAGCTTCGCCTTGATATCGGCGAGGATCTTCTCGGTATGGGCGCGCTTCTCATCCTCAGGCCCCTCGCTTTCGAGGTAGCGCTCAAGGTAGGTGCGGGCGATCTCCGTGTTGCCCTGGTAGAGGTGGAAGTAGCCGATCTCCCTGAGGAGGTCGCCATCATCCTCATTGGCCTCCAGCCCCTCCTTGAGGGTGTCGAGGGCCTTCTGCTGATACTCGTCATAGACCTCGCCCTTGGCTGTGTCCTGTGCGGCGATGGTGGAGTAGAGGGTCGCCAGGTTGATGAAGGCGGCGCTCGCCGGCTCCAGGGCACATACCGTGCGGAAGAGCTCCTCGCTGAAGTGGTGGTTGCCCTTCTTCTCCTGGGCGATAGCTGCGATAGTGAGCTCCTCGGCTGCAGAGGGCTGGGCGGCCAGGACAAAGGAGCGGTAGTACGCGCGGTGGGGGTGGGTGCTGTCCCAGGCGAGGATCTTCAGCATCCCGGCCACGATGAGCTCGAGGCTGATCTGCTCAGGCCCTTCCAGGCCCGTCTGCCCATCGGGCAGCTGGACCGGGATCTCGATGGTCGGGTCGATGGCGAACTCTGTTACACGTTCTGCAGCACTGGGGGGGAGGGTGATGAAGATGATGTTCTTCAATTCATCGGATTTGGATTGCATGAGTGAGATTCCTATACAATGCGAAAAAACCTGCGGTGTTACACCCGGAGAATGCTCTTGAACCGGCGGTTCAAGGGGGAAACTAGTTTTGCTGAAGATTCTGTTCCATTGAACCCCGGAGGGTTGGATCAATGCAAATCAGCTATACCGTTTCCCGTCTGTGTAGGTTGAGCCAAGAGACTGTGGCTCCAGGTGGCACCGCAGGAGACGTTTTCCAATCAAGGCAGCTATGCTACCCACCTCTATCGTACAGTAAGAATAGGGTTTGTGAAAGGGGGGTAAAAGAGAACAGGACCCGAAGGTCCCGTTCTGTATCGATCGATGTGCGCTCCTCTAGAGGTCTGGACTGTCGTCCAGCAACGCATCGAAGTCGATGTTGTAATCCGGGGCTGCGTCCCCGCCGGTGAAACTGTCGGCGGTCTCGAGCTCCAGCGAGAGGTCATCAAAGAGCGGGACATCATCCAGCCCGTCGATCGAAGAGAGGGTATCCAGTGCAACAGCGATCGACTGCTCGAGCAACTTGTTGCTTGTGGTGTAGCTCTCTACATACTCCTCCAGCTCGCTATTGTGGGCAAGGACGAGGTCGAAGCGCTGTTGCAGCTCCTCCTTCTCCTTGCGCAGCATTGCGATCAAGCCGGCGGCCTTCTTGGTCCTGAGTTCCAACAACCTTACGGTATCAACGACTGACACGATTCCTCCTTTGTCGACTTTGGACGAATACCCCCGCCTTATTGGGCGAGGGCAACCTTTGCCTGGGCAACAAGGGCATTGAAGGTGGTTGCATCTTCAATGGCCATATTCGAGAGCGCCTTGCGGTTGATCTCGATGTTGGAGAGCTTGAGGCCATGCATGAACTGGGAGTAGTTGAGCCCCTGCTCCTGCACAGCTGCCGAGATACGGGCGATCCAGAGGCGGCGGAAGTCCCGCTTGCGCTCCTTGCGTCCACGGTATGCGTACTGTCCTGCTTTCTCTACAGCGTCCTTGGCGGTGCGGTAGTTGGTGCTCCTCCTACCGTAGTAGCCCTTGGCCTGCTTCATGATCTTATTGCGTCGATCTTTGTGTTTGGTTCCGTCTACTGCTCGTGGCATCTCACTCCTCCTTAGGTGTAGGGAAGCATGCTCTTCACACGCTTTGCTTCAACATCGGAGAGGAGGCCAGGGGCACGCAGGTTACCTTTGCGCTTGCTGCTCTTCTTGGTGAGAATGTGACGAAGCCCCTGCTTCTTATAGCGGACCTTCCCGGTCCCTGTCACCTTGAACCGTTTTGCAACGGCACTTCTTGTTTTCATCTTGGGCATATCAATGCACCTTCCTTATTGCGCTTCCAAGGAACAAGACCCCTTGAAGCAGCATATTTCCGATCCCGTGCGGGATTATGGTTACTGGTTTTCTTTCTTGGGAGCGCTCTTGGATGGGCTGACGATCATGCTCATCATCCTCCCTTCCATCGCAGCTTCCCGGTCAAGGTTGTAGCTTACACCATTTGCCTCGAGCTGGGCAAGTATGCGGTCAAGCACCACCTTGCCCAGTTCGGTATGGGCAAGCTCACGGCCACGGAAGCGGATACTCACCTTGACCTTGTTCCCCTCACCGAGGAATTCACCTATGAACTTGCTCTTCGTCTCAAGATCGTGTTTCTCAATCTTGGGCTGCATCCGGATTTCCTTCATCTTGACGACGGTCTGGTTCCTCTTGGCATCCCGAAGTCGCTTTTCCTGCTCATAGCGGTACTTGCCGAAGTCGAGAATCTTGCAGACGGGTGGATTGGCGTTTGGAGAGACCTCCACCAAGTCCAGACCGACGCTCTCTGCGAGTGCGACGGCATCGAAGGAGCTCATGATCCCCCGTTGGTTGCCATCTGCATCAATGACGAACACTTCTCTTGCTCGGATCTGTTTATTGATCCTCAAATCCTTTGTAGCCAAACGATCTCCTTGTGTTTTCGGTGAAAACCACGTTCTGTGAGTTTGAAACGACCTAAAAGGTCGACCTCAAACAATATAGCACACGCACTAGAGCGTGTCAAAGCATCAATAGCCGCCCGGATCGGGCGGCTATCCATAATGGGCGGTTATCAGGCGTGGCCGGCAGAGCCGAGCACGTTCTTGTTCTTGTGCATGTACATCTTCTTCAGCTCTTCACGGGCCGGTCCGAGGTACTTGCGCGGATCGAACTCGCCGGGGTTCTCTGTCAAGACCTTGCGGATGATTCCGGTCATGGCGAGGCGTCCGTCACTGTCGATGTTGATCTTGCAGACAGCACTCGATGCAGCCTTGCGCAGCTGGCTCTCGGGAATACCGATGGAGTCCTTGAGCTTGCCACCGTACCGGCCGATCATCTCGACATACTCCTGGGGCACCGAGGAGGAGCCGTGGAGGACGATGGGGAAGTTGGGCAGCTGGCGCTCGATCTCCTCGAGGATGTCGAAGCGGAGCGGCGGCGGCACGAGGTTGCCGTCCGCATCACGGGTGCAATCCTCTCTCTTGAACTTGTTGGCGCCATGGCTGGTACCGATGGAGATGGCAAGCGAGTCGACACCGGTGCGGCTGACGAAGTCGACGACCTCTTCAGGCTTGGTGTAGTGGCTCACCTCATGGCTCACCTCATCCTCGATGCCTGCCAGCACTCCCAGCTCACCCTCGACGGAGACGCCATGGGCATGGGCATACTCGACGACCTTGCGTGTCAGGGCGACGTTCTCCTCATAGGGGAGGTGGCTGCCATCGATCATGACGCTGGAGAAACCGTTGTCGATGCAATCCTTGCACGTCTCGAAAGAGTCGCCGTGGTCAAGGTGGAGCACGATGGGGATGTCATAGCCGAGCTCACGGGCGTATTCGCCGGCGCCACGGGCCATGTTGCGCAGCAAGTTGATGTTGGCGTAGTCCCTCGCTCCCTTCGAGACCTGCATGATGACCGGGCTCCTGGTCTCCACACACGCCTGGATGATCGCCTGCATCTGCTCCATGTTGTTGAAGTTGTAGGCGGGGATGGCATACTTGCCCTTCAGTGCTTTTTCAAACATTTCCTTGGTTTTTACCAGTCCGAGTTCCTTGTAGGATATCATAACGTTCTCCTTGTACAGTGGATGCTTCGATCCACGTCAAATGTATCCAATACTCTGCCAAGAGGTCAACCACACCCCCGCCCCAATGACGCAAGAGGGAGAAGAAATACCGATAATGAAAAGAAATCATGACACGGGGAGGGGACAGGCGATGGTGGTGATTGCCGGCCGCCTCAGCCCTGCTTTAAAAATCTCTGGTAGTTGCCGGCAACGGCACTGATGAACGCCCCCTCCTCCATGCCCCTGAGGCGGGCGGCGAAGCGGTAGATGTGGATCATCGAGAGGGGGGTGTTGGTCTCTCCCCTCAGCGGTACCGGGCTGAGGTAGGGGCTGTCGGTCTCAAGGAGGATCGAGGAGAGGGGGAGGGCAGAGAAGAGCTCCTGCATCCCCCTGTTGGCCTTGTAGGTCAGCGGCCCGGCAAAGGAGAGGAAGAAGCCCCGCTCGATGGCCAGGCGGGCAAGCGCCTCGCCTCCCTGGTAGGAGTGGAAGATGCCACGCCTGGATAATGTGCGCCCGGAGAGGATGCGCACAAACTGCTCGTCGGCCTCTCGGTTGTGGATGATGATCGGCAAGCCCCGCTCTTCGGCTGCATCCATCTGGAGGAGCAAGAGCTCCTCCTGACGCTCCCGGGTGCCATACTTCCAGTGGTTGTCCAGCCCGATCTCACCGATCGCCACCGCATTACCCACATCCAGTTGGTGCATAAGCGCTTCAAGCTGTTCTGCGACGGGCCTCTGGCCATCGCCGACGCCCCATGGCCCGATGCCGGCGGCGAAGCGGATGTTCGCCCACCGCCCAAAGCGTTCGATCCGTTCGCCCAGGTCGTCGCCTTCGATGCCTACATCGATGCCTTGCATGCCCAGCCTCTCCATCTCAGAGAGGAGGGCAGCAACATCAAGACCCTTGCGCTCCATGGAGCGCAGATGGAAGTGGGTGTCGATCAAGGGGGGGTAGCTGGTGTCCATGACAAGAGTTATACCGTGCCTGTGCGGAGAGTGCAAGGCCACGCGTGTGTGAGATGGGAACGGGAGCACTCCAATCTGGAAATACGAACATTGATGCTATAATATCAAAAGAATCTCCATATTTTGATAAAAATCCACCATAGCGCCCACGGGCAAGCTGGCCGAGGATGGGTATACCATCGAACACCAATTAAGGAGGTAAGACGATGAAACGAACATTACTCGTACTATTGGCCTTGGTCTTGGTCCTGGGAGGGATCGGCGCACAAGGGAAGGGCGAGAGTGCCGCCCAGAGTGGACCGGTGACCCTGAAGTACGCCTTCTGGGGCAACCCGGATGCGATCGGGGTAGAGCAAGACATCATCGAGGCATTCGAAAAGCTCCATCCGGACATCAAGATCGAGCCGGTTGTCAGCGGCTATGCCGACTACCACACAAAGATCATGACGATGATCGCCGGCAACATGGCCCCCGACGTGATGCGCATCGACGACTACTACTTCTATGACTTCATCAAGCTGGGAGCAGTCGAGAGCCTCTCCCCCTACATCGAGCGTGACGGGATCGACCTTGACCTCTACCCCAAGATGGGCATCGAGGAGGCGGTCGTCGACGGACAGATCTATGGCCTCCCCTGGGGTACCGCCCCGCTGTACATGCTCTTGAACCTCGAGGTCTTCGAGAAGGCCGGCATCCCCTTGCCGTCGCTCGATTGGACGATTGATGACTTTGAGCGTATCGTCCGCTCGTTCAACCCGAAAGTGGACAATGTGTACGGCTACGCCATCGACACGAACAATATCTCCATCATCCTTCCCCTCGTATGGGCAAAGGGAGGGAGCCTGCTCAGCGAGGACAAGAGCCAGTACACCGGTGACCAGGGTGGTGCGGTGGCAGCCATCCAGCTCATCGCAGATCTCTACCAGCAGGGCTATATGCCCAAGGATAGCGTCAACGCAGGCAACACCGAAGCGCTGCGCCGCTGGTTCAGCAACAACAACCTCGCCATGATGAGCGGTTCGGCCCAGGAGATCCTAGCAATCCAAAACATAGAGAACATCCGATTCGAAGCATGGACGATGCCGCAAGCGAAGGACAGCAGGAATACCACCGTCTTCAAGAGCAATACCATCAGCATCGCAAAGGCCTCCAAGCAGAAGGAAGCCGCCTGGACCTTCACCAAGTTCCTCCGCGGTGTCGAGGGTGAGGATCTCTATGTCAAGGCCAAGCGCTTCCCGCCGACGCTGAACATCCCCGAGAACTGGGACCACTACCTCACCGCGGGGCGGTATCCGATGATGATCAAGGAGAACAGCGAGCTGATCGCCGCAGAGTATGGGCACACCCTTCCGCTGCGTACCGGCTATGCCGCAATCGAATCCAAGATCATGCCGGCAGTCCAGGCTGCAATGCTTGGCAAGAGCGCCCAGCAGGCAATGGGTGAGATTCGAGCCGACATCATGAAGATCATCAAGACCAACTCGAAGTAACAGATTATGGACAGGCTGGAGGGGTTTCCTGCCAGCCTGTCCCATCCAAGTGGGTACTACCTTATGAATAAATCAAGAATGGTTCGAGCCGAACACCGGGCAGCGCTGCTCTTCCTCCTGCCGAACATCATCGGTTTTCTCATCTTCTCCCTCATCCCGACCGTCTCGTCCTTTGCCCTCAGTTTTGTGGACTGGGGCCTGCTCGACAAGCCCTCCTTCACCGGACTGGCCAACTACCGCGAGCTGTTGAAAGACTCCATCTTCTGGCTTACGCTCAAGAACACCGCCCTCTACTCCTTCGTGAAGGTCCCGTTGAACCTGGTCCTCTCGCTGCTGTTGGCCATCCTGCTCAACAAGCAGCTGCGGGGGAGGAACTTCTTCAGGGCGATCGCCTTCCTCCCCTCGGTCTGCTCCAGCGTCGCCGTCGCCCTGATCTGGGCCCCCCTGCTGGAGAGCTCTAACAATGGCCTGATCAATCACATGCTCTCCTTCTTCGGCATAGACGCAATACCGTTCCTCGTCTCCCCCGCCTGGGCGATGCCGTCGGTCATCTTCGTCGGGCTCTGGAAGGAGCTCGGCTACTTCATGGTGATCTTCCTCGCCGGCCTGCAGGGTATCTCCCGCTCCTACTATGAGGCTGCCTCCATCGACGGGGCCAACGCCCGCACCGTCTTCTTCAATGTCACCCTGCCCCTGATCAGCCCGACCACCTTCTTCGCCCTGACCACCAGCCTCATCGGCTCCTTCCAGATCTTCGACCTGACCTCGGTCCTCACCAAGGGTGGGCCGGCCAACGCCACCAACACCCTGGTCATGTACATCTACCAGAATGGTTTCCAATTCTTCCGGATGGGGTACGCCTCGGCGTTGAGCCTCATCCTCTTTGTGGCCATTTTCATCATTACACTGGTGCAGAACCACTACTCTGACAAATGGGTATTCAACTGATGAACACAATCCAATCCTCACAAAAAACAAAACGTCGCCTGAACATCACCGCCCTCTACCTGCTCCTGGCCCTGCTGGCAGCCTTCTTCTTCATCCCCTTCTGGTGGATGGTCGCCACATCGCTGAAGACCTACACGGAGGTCTATACCCGCCAGTACTCGCTCATCCCAACCTCCCTCCACTTCGAGAACTACCGGTCGGTCTTCAAGGCGCTGCCCTTCGCCAAGTACCTCTACAACACCTTCAAGATCTCCGCCCTGGTCATCATCGGCACGCTGACCACCAGTTCGATGGCCGCCTATGCCTTTGCGCGGCTGCGCTTCAAGGGGCGGGATGTGCTCTTCTTCCTCTATCTTGCCACGCTGATGATCCCCCGCCAGGTCGTCCTCATCCCCAACTTCATCATCTTTCGGGAGCTCGGCCTGTTGGACACCCACTGGTCATTGGTCCTCTCCGGCATCTTCACCGCCTACGGCACCTTCCTCCTGCGCCAGTTCTTCCTCTCCATCCCCAAGGAGCTCGAGGAGGCGGCGGTCATCGATGGCTACGGCTACTGGGCCCGCTTCATGAACATCATCATCCCCCTCTCCAAGGCGGCACTGACCACGCTGCTCATAATCACCCTCCTCTCCATCTGGAATGAGTACCTCTATGCGCTGGTATTCCTCCAGAGTGATCGAAACCGCACCCTGACTCTGGGTATCTCCCTGCTCAGGGGCGATTTTGATGTAAAATGGAACCAAGTGATGGCAGCGACCGTCATCAGCGTAGCCCCGATTGTGGTAGTATACATCAGTGCCCAGCGATACTTTGTCGAGGGCATAGCCCTGACAGGGGTCAAGGGATAGGGGAGGAAGCGTGTGCGGGTAATGCTCATAGAGGATGAACCGAATGCAATGGAGCGGTACAGTTCCTACATCTCGCTCTATGACTCAGCCTTCGACATCGTCGCCAAGGCCGCGACGTACGAGCAGGCCTCGGCACTCTTCTCACAGGCCAGACCGGACATCATCTTCAGCGACATCGTCATCCCCGGCAGCACCGGATTGAAATTCCTCGAGGAGATCCGTCTGGCGGGATGGGACGGCATTGCCGTGATCATCAGCGGGCACGGGCAGTTCTCCTATGCCCAGCAGGCGATCAAGCTCGCGGTCTTCGACTATCTGCTCAAGCCGGTGTTCCAGAAGGACCTGGAGCAGGTCCTGGATAAGATCCTGAAAGTTTTCAATGAGAAGGAGCCCTCCACCCTCCACTTCCCCGATCGGGCCCTGCCCCTGCACATCCAACGGGCCTTGCAGTACATCGACCGCTACTACGACCAGGAGGTCTCCCTCGGGGCAGCCGCATCCTACGCCGGCGTCTCACCGGCGTATTTGAGCTCTTCGTTCAGCAAGCGTTGCGGCGTCACCTTCGTTGAACATCTGCAGGCCTTCCGTAGCGAGATGGCAGCCAAGTACCTGGAGGAGACCGACTATACGCTCGAGGAGATCGCCGATCGGGTCGGGTTTGGAGACAGTTCCTACCTCAACCGCTGTTTCAAGCGCATCTACCACCTCTCCCCGGGCCAATATCGCAAGAATCAGAGGAGCAGGAACCTGTGACGAATATGTTCGATACCACCAAACGACGATGGAACAAGGCTGTGGTGCTGGTCATCTCGCTCCTTGTCCTTTCAATCCTCATCGTCAGCTGGGTTTGGGTGAGCCGTTCCACCGCCGTGCTGCTCTCCACCTACCAGGACTTCCTGCAGGTCTACACCAACAATCTGCAGGCGACCATCTTTGCACCGATCGAACAGGTCGCCTCGAAGATGCAACTGCTCCTGAGGGTGGGGGAGGGAACTGAAGGGGAGATCGACCTTTCCACCGAGTTGGCCAATCTCCGCAAGAACGTCCCCTCGTTGATGCGGGGCTGGATCGCTTCGAGCGATGGGCAGGGCATCTATCCCCCCTTTGCAAACGAACAGCTGGTGGAGCGGTCGCCGTGGTGGAAGCAGTATCTGGAAGCAGATAGCGTCAGCCTCTTCAGGCGCTTCAGCGCC
>CALFMX010000225.1 GCA_937902565.1 uncultured Spirochaetales bacterium | reverse complement strand
GTCGCCAGTGAGGATACAAACGATGCTTGAGAATATTCGCGATACATGGAAGAGTCTGATCGAAGAGGAGCTTGCGCTCTACGCCGCTGAGAAGGTCGGGGATGTGGGCCCGCTGCCCCCGCTTGTCGCCCAGACCCCGCCGAAGCCGGAGTTGGGCGATCTCGCCTTCCCCCTCTTCGCCTATGCGAAGATCTTTCACCTTGGACCGCCGGCCCTTGCCCAGAGTCTGAAGGAGCGGATCGAGAAGCGTGCGGGACACCCCGCCGGCCAGATCCTCATCAGCGGCCCCTACCTCAATGTAAAGATCGATACCGCCTCCCTGGCCACTGCCCTGGCAGCGAAGATAGGGGAGGAGCAGGATCGGTACGGCACCAATGATTCTCTTGGATCGAAGCGGATCACCATCGAGTTCAGCTGCCCGAACACCAACAAGCCACTGCACCTTGGCCATATGCGCAACGATAGCCTCGGCATGAGCATGGCCGCCATCCTCGCCGCCAACGGGGCGACGGTCCGCAAGGTCAACCTGATCAACAATCGTGGTGTCCATATCTGCAAGTCGATGCTCGCCTACCAGAAGTTCTCCGAGGGGGAGACCCCCGAGAGCTCTGGGATCAAGGGCGACCACCTGGTCGGCAACTACTATGTGAAGTTCGCCCAGTGGGCCAAGGAGGACCCCACCGCCGAGGCCCAGGCCCAGGCGATGCTCAAGGCGTGGGAGGAGGGCGACAGCGAGGTGCTCGAGCTCTGGCAGCGGATGAACGACTGGACGATGGCCGGCCTCTATGAGAGCTACGAGTCGATGGGCATCAGCTTCGATGCCTTCTACTGGGAGAGCGAGACCTACAAGTACGGAAAGGACGAGATCCTCAAGGGCTTGGAGAATGGCGTCTTCTACCGAGAGGAGGATGGATCGGTCTGGGTAGACCTGACGCGCGACAAGTTGGACAAGAAGGTGCTGCTGCGCAGCGACGGCACCAGCCTCTACATCACCCAGGACGTGGGAACGGCCATCATGCGCCACAAGGACTGGCCCTTTGACGCCCACATCTACGTGGTCGGCAGTGAGCAGCAGTACCACTTCAAGGTCCTCTTCCGTACCCTGCAACTGCTGGGCTACAGCTGGGCGGAGAACCTCCACCACCTCTCCTATGGGATGGTGAACCTCCCCGAGGGGAAGATGAAGAGCCGGGAGGGGACGGTCGTCGACGCCGACGAGCTGCTCAGCTCGCTCTCCGCCCTGGCCGAGGAGGAGATCCGCTCCAAGGGCCGTGAGGGGGAGGTCGGGGACCTGAGGGAGACGAGCCGCGCCATCGCGCTCGGGGCACTCAACTACTACCTCCTGCAGGTCACATCGAGCAAGGATATGATCTTCAACCCTGCCGAGTCGATCTCGTTCAACGGCAACACCGGCCCATACCTGCAGTACATGGGCGCGCGCATCAGCAGCATGCTGGCGAAGTTCCACAGCGAGTCCCCCGAGGTGGAGGCCCTGGGCTTCGATGCAAGCCTCCTCTCCCTCTCTGATGAGCGTGAACTGGTCAAGCTTTTGGCCCGCTACCCCGAGGTGGTGGCAAAGGCCGGTGATCAGTACGACCCATCGTTGGTGACCGCCTACCTCTATGAGCTGAGCAAGCTCTTCAGCCGCTACTACCATGACAATCCGGTGCTCAAGGCACCCTCGCCGGAGCTGGTACGCTCCCGCATCGAGTTGGTGCGCATGGTCAACCAGGTGCTGAAGAACGCCTTTGCCCTGGTGGGGATCCCCTACCTGGCCTCTATGTAGCCAGGGTCGTAGAGCCTGGCAAAGGAGGTGATGAACTGCTCCTCCTCCCAGGCGATCGTCTCCTCGTCCTCGCTGAGCAGACGGGTGAGGAAGTGCTCGGCTCCGGTGCTCAGGGTCAGGATCGCAAACTCCACATCCCCGATGGCCAGCCGCCCGGTCGACGAGAGACTCTCCAGGACCGCCCGGCTCTGCGCCTTGATCATCTGCGAGAGACTCCGTTTGATCCTCATCGCCTCGCTTCGGTGGAGCGCCTCAGCCTCGATGATCCGGTAGAAGGAGCGCAGCGGCTCCTGGGCGTAGAGGCCATGCCAGTGGTCCATCGCTGCAAAGAGGACATCCGTGGCGCTTCCGGTGAGGGGGATGGTGGCCATCTGGGTCTGGGCGAGGTCCGTGGCGAAGGTGAAGAGCTCTCGCTCCAGCGCATCCCGGCTCTCAAAGTGGTGGAAGAGCGCCGCCTTGGTGATCGAGCACTCCGAGGCGAGGAGTGAGAGGGAGACGTTCGAGAGGCCCCGCTGGGAGGCAAGGGTGAGCAGTGTGGTGATGATTCGTTCTCGGGTCATACCATATCCTAACCTACCGGTCGGTAGGTATTCAAGGGCTTTTTGCTTTGTTTATTGGCAGTTACGCCAGAACTTGCTTGTCATGATTTTTTGATTATGGTATACAGGACAGGCACAAAACAAATCTAAGGATGAGTATCGACATGTATGCACTTGTAGAGATTCTCGGAAAACAGTACAAGGCCGTCGAGGGCGAGACCGTTCAGATCGACTACATTGCTGGTAGCGAAGCTGGCACTGCCCTTGAATACGAAACCGTTTTGGCTGTAGTAAACGAAGAGAATGCAAAGTTTGGGACCCCCTATGTTGCTGATGCCATGGTCAAGGCGACCTTGGTCGGTGATATCCGGGGTGAGAAGATCAGGGTATTCAAGAAGAAGCGGCGCAAGGGCTATCGCAAGACCCAGGGCCACCGCCAGCGGTACTCTGTCATCACCATCGACAAGATCATTGGCTGAGGAGGGAAGATATGGCTCAAAAGAAAGGCGGCGGTAGTTCCCGCAATGGTCGTGACTCCAATGCCCAGCGCCTGGGCGTAAAGCGTTACGGAGGCCAACTGGTCAAGGCCGGTGAGGTCTTGGTTCGTCAGAATGGGACGAAGTTCCATCCTGGTCTGAATGTCGGCTGTGGTACCGACTACACCTTGTTTGCAAAAGCTGAGGGAACGGTGCTCTTCCATAGCCGAAGAAACCGCAAATACGTCAGCATTGTGACCGAGTAGGTACTAAGACCCAGCAATGTTTGGATTTGCAGACGAAACGTATATAGACGTTGCCTCCGGAAACGGGGGCAACGGTTGTGTATCCTTCCGTCGTGAAAAATTTGTCCCCCGCGGAGGCCCCGACGGTGGTGATGGTGGACGTGGCGGTGATGTTGTCTTCGTTGTCCGCCACAACCTCAGGACCCTCGCCCACCTGAAGCTGGTTCGCTCCTATCGTGGTGAAAGCGGCAGGAACGGGGAGGGGGCGCGGCGCTTTGGCCGCGATGGGGCCGATATCGAGATCCCGGTCCCCCCGGGGACGGTGATCAAGAACGCAGAGACCGGGGAGGTTATCCAGGATCTCACCGGCCTCGAGCGATGGGTCTTCCTCAAGGGGGGGAAGGGTGGCAAGGGCAACTGGCACTTCCGCTCTTCAACGAACCAGACTCCCCGGCACGCCCAAAGCGGGCAGGAGGGGGAGTCGATGCGCGTCGGCGTCGAGCTCTTGGTCATCGCTGACATCGGCTTTGTCGGCTTTCCCAATGCGGGCAAGTCGAGCCTGCTCAACATGCTGACCAACGCCCGTGCCAAGGTGGCCGGCTACCCGTTCACCACCCGCATCCCCCAGCTGGGGATGATGCGCTACGACGACGCGGACGTCGTGCTCGCCGATATCCCCGGCATCATCGAGGGGGCGAGCGAAGGGGCGGGCATGGGTTTCAAGTTCCTGCGCCACATCGCCCGTACCAGCGGCATCGCCTACCTGATCGACCTCTCCGATGATCGATACCTCGATGCGTATGATATACTGAGCGCGGAGCTTGGTGCCTACGAGAGCGAGCTCTTGGAGAAGGAGCACGTGATCCTGGGGACCAAGATCGATGAACCGGGAACCGGGGAGCGCCTCGTCGAGCTGAAGGCCAAGTACCCCGACAAGAAGGTCATCGGTATCTGTGCCTTCCTCGGGGAGGGGATCGATGAGGTGCGCCAGGCGTTCCTCGAGATGGTCCGCCGCCACGAGGCGGCTACTGCAGAGTAAGGAGCATCCAGATGCGTCCGATGCCAACCGCCATGGTCGGCGGAAGTTTTGATCCAATCCATCGCGGTCACCTGCACCTGCTGCACACGGTGGCCACGCGTACTGCCTATCGGCGTCTCATCCTGGTGCCGGTGGGGCGCAATAACTTCAAACCCGATGCCCAGCCCGCTCCGGCCCAGCACCGCCTTGCGATGATCCGCCTCGCGCTCGACCACTATCGCACCCTCTACCCGATGGACCGTGGCCTCGAGCTCGTCGTGGATGAGTGTGAACTCAACCGTACCGGGATCTCCTACACCTACGATACCGTCAAGGACCTCTACCGCCTCTACCCCATCGAGGGGCGTCTTGCCGTCGTCATGGGTGATGACCTGTTGCCGGACCTGGGTCGATGGCATAATTTTGATACCT
>CALFMX010000224.1 GCA_937902565.1 uncultured Spirochaetales bacterium | reverse complement strand
CCGGCAGGATTATGTTATCTCCATCAAGATCCAGGAACTTAAGATCACCGCCAACCTCATCGCAGGCGCCAAGGCCCGTGGCATGAAGGTGTGCATGAACATCGCCCCCTTCGATCCGTCGGTCTTCGACCTGAGGCTGGAGGATCTCGACCTCTTGGTTGTCAATGAGATCGAGGGGGCAGCCCTTGCCCGCCTCGATGGGCAGGCGGGGTATGGGGATATCCTCGAAGCGTTGGTGAGGCGCTATCCCCGTTCCCAGGTCCTGCTCACGGTCGGGAAGGATGGCTCCCTCTACGGCTTTGGCGCGGTGCGCCAAAGCCAGCCGATCATCGAGACGGAGGTGGTCGATACCACCGCCGCCGGCGACACCTTCATCGGCTACTACCTCGCGTCCATCGCCCGGGGCTATGCGCCGGATGAGGCGATGTACTGGGCGACGAAGGCATCGAGCATCACCGTCAGCCGCAGCGGGGCGATGTCATCGATTCCCATTGAGGGCGAGGTCTTCACCTGACAAGAAAAGAAGCCAGTGCATTGATGGCACTGGCTTCGGTGTGCAAGCTTGTCTGTCCGGACGCGCTTGGTTGATCCAATCAGTTGGCGATCACCGCAACCATCCTGTCAAACCCCTGACTGGTCATCGTGTAGGTGAAGTTGTGGGCATTCGATTCTACAAAGATGGCTCCCTCATACTCGAAGAAGGTGGTTCGTTCGGGAATGTAGGCGTAGAGGTGCAGTACCACCGTATCGCTGAAGCCGGCTCCAAAGAGCAGGGCAGAGAGGGAGAGCAGGGCCACGATAAGTAGGATGGTTCTGAACTTCATCACGTCCTCTCTCCTTCTTCTGTTGTTCTTACATCTTTATGATATGTTGGAAGTTTGGAGAAGTCAACATAAATGATAGTTAAATTGTTATATTATAAGAAATTGTAAGATGTCATATGTACAAAGAAGTTGCTTTGACATATAGCCAAAACATCTAACATTGTGTATGTTTTGGTAGAAGTTATGTGAGACCTGTATAACTTCTTACATTGATGGAGGGTGAATGGGGCTCTCCAGGGCCCTTTTATGGAAGAAGTGGATGTGGCACAGGTCAGTGTTCTGACAAGAGACACCTTAAAGAGGGGGCATTGCTTCTGTCTGATGTGCGGATGTGAGAAGTGGACAACTTCGATCAATTGCCCAGGAGCTGGAGGTGGCTCCTTCGATAGGAGGAGGGGCTCTGCCCGGTTGACTCCTTGAAGCACTTGGAGAAGTGAAACTCCGAACAGAACTGCAGCTTTGCGGCGATCTCCTTGACCGAGAGGTTGGTGCTGGTCACGAGGGCACGCGCCGCCTCCAGGCGGAGGTTTGCATAGTAGCGCATCGGGGTGATGTTCATCCGGCTCTTGAAGAGGCGTACGAAGTAGGAGGGGTCGAGCTGGACGTGGGCGGCGATCATCTCGAGGTTCACCTTGTCAAAGAGGTGGCGTTGCATGTAGCGGATGGCACGTTCGAGGCGATGGTTCTCCCCGGTGTTCTCCTCCATCGTCTTCCCCCCTGCCAGGGAGTAGAGGAGGCCGAGCACCTGGTGGACGGCGCTCATCTTCAGCTCCTCATTGGAGCTGAGGCCCTTGTCTCTCACCTCCTCGAAGAAGAAACGCCAGTTGGTGCCGATGTGGAAGGGATTCTCAGATTCGAGCCGGCCGATGAGCTCCCCCTGGCCGGGACAGGAGAGGAGGGTGGCGTAGTAGGTGAGCAGTTCACTCCCCTCCGCCTCGATGGAGTGGATGGTCTGCGGTGAGGTGACGAAGAGGGAGCCCGGGTGGATGGCGTAGCGGCTCCGTGCATTGGTGAAGGTGCCGCTGCCACCGACGAAGTAGTGGATCTCGAATTGGTCGGGGCCATGGCTGTGGACACGCTGGTGCCACAAGAGCTCCTGCTCTTCGTGCATTTGAAAGACAAAGACTGCATCCAATAGCTTCATATGTCAATAATACATATGAATTGCCAATCCTGTCTATGGCTTTGGCCTCGGCAATCGACGATGCTAGGGGTACAAGGAGGAGACCATGGACGTAGTTGTCGGCCTTGATATCGGCACCCAGTCAACGAAGGTGCTCGCCTATGATGTAGGGACGAAACAGGTGGTGGCAAGCGCAGCTTCCCCCCATGCGATCATCCAGCGGGACGATGGGACGAGCGAGCAGGACGCGTCCTGGTACCTTGACGCCATCCGTGCCTGCTTTGCCCAGCTACCCGGCCAGGTGCGCGATTCGATCGTAGCGATCGGGGTGGGGGGACAACAGCATGGCTTTGTCCCAGTCTCCAGCGACGGCTCGCCGCTGGCACCGGTCAAGCTCTGGAACGATACATCCACCTCAGATGAGTGTGCGACGCTGACCGAGCGCCTCGGCGGTGAGGAGGCGGTCTTTGCCCTCCTGGGAAACCAGATCCTCCCCGGCTACACGCTCTCCAAGGTGCTCCACCTCAAAGAGCACCGTAGAGAAGCGTACGAGCAGCTCGCCCATATCCTCTTGCCCCACGACTACATCAACTACTACCTCACCGGTGCCTACTGGGCCGAAGCAGGGGATGCGTCGGGTACAGCGTTCTTCGATGTCAGGAGGAGGGTGTGGTGCCCAGAGGCGCTTGAGGCGGTCGACGGGAGTCGTGACCTTGTCGCCATGCTCCCACCGCTCATCGACTCCGGTGCCATCGGGGGGCGGGTCTCATCCCGTGCAGCCCGGGAGCTGGGCATCAGGGAGGGCATCCCCGTCTCAAGCGGGGCGGGCGACAACATGGCCAGTGCCATCGGCAGCGGCTGTGTGGAGCGGGGGGACCTGGTGATGAGCATGGGTACCAGCGGCACCCTCTTCGGCTACAGCGATGAGCTCATCGCCGACAGGGAGGGGAGGGTTGCCGCCTTCTGCTCCTCAAGCGGAGG
>CALFMX010000223.1 GCA_937902565.1 uncultured Spirochaetales bacterium | reverse complement strand
TGTTGTAACCGGCGCAGCGCATGGCGATCAGGCGGACCCCGCCGTCGTACAAGGTATCAATGACCGCTTCGGTGATCGAATCATTGACGAACGCACAGACCACATCAAACCCCTGGGCAAGCGATGCGGTCTTCTCATTGAGTTTCGACTCATAGTAGGTGATCGAGAAGCCCATCATCGAGGCACGTTCATCAAAGTGAGGCCGATCATAGGGCTTGGTGTCAAAGAATGCAATGGTGATCATCTGAACCCCCTCAAGACAATCGGAGCCCGCGCGAGCGGGCTCCGGTACATCTGTGTATAGCTAGTACGATCAGAAGGAGAATCCCAAGAAGAGGGATCCCTCTGCAAACATCGGCAGGTCGCCGAAGGACGAGACCTTGCCCTCGCTGAGTACAACACCATAGGTGCCGCTCACGCCCAGGCTGATGGTCTTGTTGAAGCGGTAGGCCAGCGATGCCTTGGCAAGGGCACCGGCTGCTATGTTGTTTCCCGAGGTATCTGCGAACTCCGGTCCCCAGATGAGGAAGGCACCGAGGCCGAGGTCGAATGCGACCTTGGAGGCGTGCATGTTCAGCATCACGGCAAGCGAAGCGTCCAGAGCTTGGTCAAAGTCACCAAAGAAATCTTTGAACTTGAAGTACAAGAGATCTTCGGAGGCCTTTTCCCACCCTACGGAGGACTTCAGGAAGGGGCTGTATGCCACGTCGATATCGAGACCGAGGCCCATCGCCTTGTTCAGCGTGATGATGTTGTTGAAGTTCACCCCGAGGTCGACCTTGACATTGGACTCATGGTAGCCGGTGGCCATCCCATCAGACAACTGTTGGTTGAAGGTACCACCGAGGGTGATGGTGGTATAGTAGCGGCTCGCTGGCTTGGCTTTCACAGCCTTGGGAGCAACCTCAGCCACCGGTGCCACGGCGACAATAGCCTCAGGCTCCTCGACGACGGCAGGCTCCTCAGCGACGACAACCGGCTCCTCGATTACCGGCTCCTCAAATACCTCTACTTCCAAATCATCAACAAGAGGATCTGCGACAGAGAGGGCACTGCCGCTGAAGTTGATTCCATCATAGGACTGCTGCAGATAGAGCGTGTGCGGCACACTCCCATCCAAATCGTATTCGGTATACGAGGTGACAAAGGAGTCGACAACCGTCCAGTTGGCCTCATCCTCTCCATCGAGTTGATAACGGAAAGTAGTTACCATCGGGTCTTCTAACAACCACTCCCAGGTAATGACCACGGGGGCGGCGAACACCAAGGCTGGTACCACGACCAAGACGGTCAGCAATGCGATGAATTTCACTCTCATAGTATATAACTCCTATTAATAGCCAATAGACGGCCAGCACCGACATAACAGACGGGCTTACCAATATCATAATACACACTACACAGCAATATAACAAGCTCAACGATAGAAAGTTACCTCACAATACTCCCAAGGGATGTTGTGTGAATGCGGCGTGTTGGATGCATGAACACCTGATACGTGTAGCGACCATGAGCAGTGCAATGAGCCCACCTTGCCCAACCAGCCCAACATCGATACGCTTCACCTCTATGAAGAGAATCAAGAGCCTTGCCCTCTTTTGTGGCAGCAGTGAAGGGATCGATATCCGCTATCGAAAGGCGGCAGAAGAGATGGGTGATCTCTTCTATCACCACCAGGTGACGATGGTCTATGGTGGGGGTAACCGGGGCCTGATGGGGATTGCCGCCGAGCGGCTCTACACCAACGGGGGCCGGGTCATCGGGGTCCTGCCCGAAGTGCTGGACCGTAGCGATGTACGGTTGCGCACCGTCGAGGAGCGTTTGATCATCGCCCCGACAATGCATGAACGCAAGGCACGCATGTATGAACTGAGTGATGGTTTTATCGCAATGCCCGGGGGCGTGGGCACCTTTGAGGAGATTTTGGAGGTCTTCACCTGGCTGCAGCTGGGCCTGCACTCCAAGGCGGTCGCCCTGCTGAATACCGCAGGTTTCTACGAGCCCCTGGTCGCCTTTCTCCACCATGCCCACGAGCAGGGATTCATCAAGGCGGAACTGCTCGACGCCCTGATCATCGAGGAGGAGCCGGCACGGCTGCTTGAGCGCATTGATGCGTTCTCCGTGCAGCTTGGTGACAAATTGAGCTGAAGGGCGTATGCTGTGGCCATGCGTAGTTGGCGTTTCAGACTTCAGGAGATTGCATACATCGCGATGGGCTCGCTCTTCACAGCCATGGGCATCGCCCTCTTCTGCGGCCCGGCAAAGATCGCCTCGGGGGGAGTGAGCGGCATCGCCATCATCTTCCACCACACCCTCGGGTTTGACACCGGCCTCATGATCCTCATCCTCAGCGTGCCCCTCTTCATCCTCGGGACCGCTATCTTCGGCCCCCAGTATGGCTTCAAGTCCCTCCTGGGGACGTTCCTGCTCAGCGCCTTCACCTCCCTGCTGGAGGCCTGCTTTGGTGCCGGGGGCCTGCTCGATTACTCACACGAGCTCTCGATCCTCCTCAGTGCCATCTCAGGGGGCGCCCTGATGGGTATCGGGGTGGGCCTCGTGCTCAGAAGCGGAGCCAACACCGGGGGGACCGACATCCTCGCCCAGATCCTTGCCCGGTTCACTCCCCTATCGATGGGCACATCGCTCTTCATCGTCGATGCCCTGGTCATCGCCGCGAGCGCCTTCATCTTCTCCCTGGAGATGGCGCTCTATGCAACGATCACCGTCTATATCACCAGCATGACCATCGACAAGGTCGTCCTCTCATTCGGGACACGGTCGGCCAAGACGGTGTGGATCATCAGCGAGCACTACGAGGAGATCGGCGCTGCCATCATGGAGGAGCTGGGCCACGGGGCCACCTTGGTCGAGGCGGAGGGGATGTACAGCAAACAAGGACGGCCGATGGTGTTGAGCGTCATTTCCAACAACAAGCTGACCCTGCTCACCAACATCGTCCACCGCTTCGACACCAAAGCGTTCATGGTCATCGGAGAGGCGTATGAGGTTCTCGGTGAGGGCTTCAGTTCAATCGAGGCTGCCCTGTGGCGTGGCCGGAGCGACACCACACAGCAGCAGTGATCAGTACTGCCACAGCTTCTCGGGGTAGATTCCCGCTTTCACCTTCTTGGCAAGCTCGTCCTTGACGATCGGGCGGTCCTCGCTGTAGGTCATGCCGAACCAACTCTCGTCGGTCGTATAGAAGCGGACCTTCCCCTCACCGCGGGTGACGATGGCACTCGCTCCATTGGGAAGGTAGCATTCGCTCTTCGCCGTCGTCACGTTGGCGTTGATGAACTCCTCCCAGTAGGTGGTAAAGTGCTCGAACGCCGAGGGGGCGAAGCCGAAGAAGTTCATCGAGACCGCCTCAGACCCGGTAAGCTCAACCGGCCCGCTGTCACGGCGGCTGATGATCCGATCCTCTTCGTAGCCGATCTTGGTGTGTTCCTCCATGCTGGAAAGGTAGCCACCATCGACACTGCAGATCGCACGGCTGACCGTGCCGCTGCGGCTCATCGTATTGCGTAGCACATAGCCGACCATCGCATGCTCGATGCTGTCGTTCTCGATGGCGCTGAGGTGATGTGAGAGGATCTCGAACGCTTCGCGCCCATAGTAGTCATCGGCGTTGATGACGGCAAACGGCTCGTTGATGGCCTCTTGGGCACAGAGGAGGGCGTGAACGGTTCCCCAAGGCTTGGTCCGGGCTGCCGAGAGGCGCTTCTGCTCGTCTGTGAGCAGGCTGTCCATGGACTGGAAGACATAGGAGGCATCAAAATTGCGGGCAACGCGGTCAAAGACCCGCTCCCTGAAGTCCTTTTCTATATCCTTTCGGATGATGAAGACGACTCGGCCGAAGCCACTCTCCTTGGCGTCGAATACCCCGTAGTCGAGCAGGGTCTCCCCATGCGCTCCGACGCCATCGATCTGCTTGATCCCCCCATACCGACTTCCCATGCCGGCTGCCAATACCAGTAGTGTTGGTTTCATGTGCACGCTCCTTCGATCGTTGGTTGGCATTCTACCATGAGTCCGGGAACAATCCAACGGTTTGCTGTGGAAAAATTGCATCCCATGGGGTATGCTGGGTTCATGAACAATCTAGATTGGTACAGTGAAGTCATTCGCTTCTGCAGACTATCAGAGCGGTGTGCCTGTTGCCCCTACCACCTGCTGGGGAAGAGCCAGGAGAGCACAAAACCAGAAGAGCGACCCTGCTTCGCCTCCCCTGAGGCCCTCATGGCATTGAGCACCTGGCTCGACCTGCCGGTCGAGGGGACAAGCAACATCGAAGGGCCGGATGACGGCGACAACCAGTGGCTGCGTGACTTGATCAGGCTGCAATTTGACGAAGAGGATGATGAGGACGATCTCCTTCTGGACGAGGAGTTCTTCTAGATTGTATCAATCGTGAAGTGCAGCGCGGCGGAGTACCGCCCTGTTGCATAGCGATCGGGGTTGAAGTCAGGAATCTCGGCAAGGATATCACCGCTCTCATAAAGGATGGAACCATTGTCCTGGAAACCACCCCTGACACCAAGCTCCTTGGCCATCTCCTTCGACCCGCCGACGCTGGTGCCACGACTGGTATCGCTGGTAACCCGGATGGTGAAGGGCAGCTCGGAGAGGTGGCCCTCGAGCAAGGGGTGCCCCCGCTCGTAATTGAAGGCGAACTGGTCCTGCATCCCATCCTCGCCTGGCCTGATGGTGAGCCTGAAGTGACTTGCGGTGTTGTTGGAGATCAGGGTATAGGTGCCGACCAGCACGATGCTATTGCGGCTCTCCACCAAGTTGAAGTCCAGTACCTGTACGTTCTGTTCAACCCGGAAGAATTCGGTTTTGGGCATGTTGCCGTACACCTCAATCCGGTTGAACGGCAGAGGGGGGGTCGCTGCAAAGAGAATTGGCAAGGCAAACAGCAACAAGAGGGATGTAATCACCACCGATTGCACGCGTTTTGTCTTTCTCATCTATGGAATCTCCCCTTGGAATTATAGTAATAACAGTTAGAACAAGTGTCAAGAGTTTGAACATTATCAAAATTGACTTTCAGAGGGGCTTGAATGCAATTATCTTTTATTCTATATAAAATAACTAATTGTATTTATATATTCTTTTGTCATAGGATTTTAAATGCGTGCACCTTGACAGAGTAAAGCGAGGTGTGTACGATGACAGAGCTTCGGGCACGTAGCCCAGTTGGATAGGGCGTCTCCCTCCGGAGGAGAAGGTCGTGAGTTCGAATCTCGCCGTGCTCATTGTGTACAAGCCATCACCCTGATGGCTTGTTCTTCTCTTACGCCACGCCTTGCCTTGCACCGGTAAAACTCGGTACTGTAGAGCCATGAGCATCAGAGTCCTCTTTTTAGGAGAGATTGTCGGGAAAGGTGGCATAGCGGCCGTTAAGGGTGCGCTCAAACCCCTGAAGCAGGAGCGCTCCATCGATGTGGTCATCGCCAACGGCGAGGGAGCCACCGGGGGCTTCGGTCTGGGCAAGGCCCATTCGATGCAGCTCCTGAAGCTGGGCATCGACATCATCACCGGCGGTGAGAAGATCTACTACAAACTCGATATGGTTGAGTTCATCGCCCAGAACCCCTCGATTCTCAGGCCCGCGAACTACCCGCAGCAGAATCCCGGCCGTGGTGTACGATACCTGAATGTGGGGGAGCAGAAGCTCTGCGTCATCAACCTGCTCGGCAACGCCGACTTTCCCCGCACCCACCTCTCCAACGCCTTCAGCCTCGCTCAATACCTCGTTGACCAGGCCCTCGGCGAGGGAGCCATCCCACTGGTACAGTTCCACGCCTCCCCTACCGCCGAGAAGCTTACCATGGGCCACATGCTCAAGGGCAAGGCCGCAGCGGTCATCGGTACCCACACCAAGGTCCTCAGTGGGGATGCAACCATCCTCGAGGGGGGGACGGCATACATCACCGACAACGGGCGGTGTGGCAGCCAGATGAGTGTCGGCGGCTTTGACAGCCAGGTCGAGATCGACAAACAGATTTCGGCCGTTCCCACACGCAGCCAGGAGTGCTGGCAGGACCTTGAGCTCGTCGGCGTCCTTGTCGAGATCGACGAGAGCGGCAAGGCGGTCGGCATCGAGACGATCCGCATTCCAGTGGAGGAGCACTAGCATGAGCGAGCAAGTCACCGTAACACACCTCCTGCCCGGCGACCTGGTGGAGGTCTCGTGCACCACCAGCGCCTGCAACGGGTGCAAGGGTTCGGCGTTCTGCAACACCAAGGGCAGGACCTTCAAGGCGTGGAACCGGGATAAGCTGCCCCTGGAGGTCGGCGAGACCATCGCCATCCATCTCGACCAGGGGCGCACCATCGTCGGGACCCTCATCACCCTCGTTGTGCCCCTCCTCCTCTTCCCGCTCTGCTACTACCTCGCCAAAGCCCTTGGCCTGGGAGAGGGCGCCTCCTTCCTCCTGGCCCTGGGAGGGATCGGCGTCGGCTTTCTTGGCGTCTGGCTCTTCTTCAGGAAAAGACAGCGGCGCTACATGCCAATCGTTGCACGAAAACAAGACCAAGATTGAGATTGCCCAAAGGCAAAAGGGCAGGTATACTCGAACCATGGCCAAGAAAGCACTTATTGGCATGATTCTTGCATCCCTCTTGATCTCCTGCTCCCTCTCAAATGAGGAGGAGCTGGTCAAGCGTACCTTCGACCTGCCGGACCTTGCCCTGGTCAATGCTGAATACGTGCTCAAGGATGACAAGGAGGACCCCATCGCCATCACGGCAGGGGAGATTCTGCTCTACGATCAGACCAACACCGCCCTCATCACCGATTTCACCTTTGTGCAGCGGGACAGCGGGGGGACGATCACCCTCTCAGGCCGTGCTGACAGCGCGGAGGCGAACACCAAGAGCCTCGATGCCCGCCTCATCGGCAGTGTCACGATTACCGACCACGAGAACGATCTGGTCATCATGGCAGAGGAGCTCACCTTCCTCCACAAGGAGCAGCTGGTCTTCTCAGGCAAAGACCAGCTGGCCACCATCCTCTACTCGACTGACAAACGCATCGAGGGCTACGGCCTTGATGGCGACCTCTCCAGCTCGACCTTCAGCTTCGAGCAGATCGTGACAGGAGTCATCTCCCAATGAGAAAGCGCACCCTCATCCTCCTGGTCCTCGCCCTCGCCCTCCCCCTCTTCGGCGCCGAAACGATCACCTTCAGTGGTGGGGCGACGAAGCTGGTCATGAAGGAGGGGCGTGAGATGGTCACCCTCACCGGGGGGGCGGAGATCGAGAGCGGGACGATGGTGCTCACCGCCGACACGATTACCATCAGCGGGGAGGAGTATCGCTATGTGACCTGCTCCGGCCGGGTCCACCTCACGGACACCGAGCGCGGCATCCTCCTCTCGACCGAGAGCCTCTCATACGACCGGGTGGACGAACACGTCCTCATCACCGGCTATGTGGAGATCGACGACACGGCCAACCAGGTCCAGGCTTCCGCCTTCCGCCTTGCGTATGACGTCCAGCCCGGCCTCATGGAGCTGCAGGTATCGGTCCTGCTGCTCCGCCATACCGATAGCGGGGTGATGATCTGCTCAAGCGACACCATCACCTACGACCGGACGAAGGAGACGCTGCGCATGCTCGGAAACGCCCGGGTGAAGTGGGATGGGGACACCTATGAGGCGCAGCGCGTCGAGGTCGACCTGAAGAGCGAGGAGATCGCCATGAAGGGGGCGATCAAGGGGGTGATAGGTGGATCATAACATCCTCGAGGTTCGCAACCTGGTCAAATTCTACGGGCGCAAGCAGGTGGTCAATGATGTCTCCTTCTCGATGAGCAGTGGGGAGATCATCGGCTTGCTCGGCCCTAACGGCGCCGGCAAGACGACCAGCTTCTATATGATCGTCGGCTTCCTGAAGTGCAAGGGCGGCTCGATCGCCCTCAACGGCGAGGAGATCTCGGACCTGCCGATGCACCTGCGCAGCCAGAAGGGGCTCTCCTACCTCCCCCAGGAACCCTCGGTCTTCCGCAAGCTGTCGGTAGAGGACAATATCCGCCTGGTGGCCCAGAGCCGGGGTGACCTCGACAAAAAGCAGCAGATGGAGCGGGTCGAGGAGCTTCTTGTCGAGTTCGGCATCTCCGAGGTGCGCAAGCAGAAGGGGTATACCCTCAGCGGCGGGGAGCGGCGGCGGTGCGAGATCGCCCGCTGCCTTGCGGCAAACCCCAAGTTCCTCCTCTTGGACGAACCCTTCGCCGGCATCGACCCCAAAGCGGTCTACGAGATCAAAATCCTCATCAAGGCGATGGCAGCGCGGGGAATCGGCATCCTGCTCACCGACCACAACGTCACCGATACCCTCTCCATCACCACCACCAGCCACATCATCAACGCCGGGTCGATCCTCGTCAGCGGGACCCGGGAGGAGCTGCTTGCCAACCGGGAGGCACGGGAGATCTACTTCGGCAGCGAGTTCGGGGAGCGGATGTGATGGATCTGAGAGCCAACCTTACCCTGACACAAAAACAACAGCTCAAGCTCAGCCCACAGCTCCTCCAATCCTTCGAGTTGATGGCCATGCCGCTGGCCGAGCTGCAGGAGCGGATCAAGAGTGAGATCCAGGAGAACCCGGCCTTGGAGCTTCCAGCCAGCTGGGAGATCTCCTACGAGCGATTCGCCGGTGAGAAGCAGCAGAACGAGGCGCGGCGCGTCGATGACAGCTACTCCGACTCCTCCTCCTACGGCAGCGACCAGAGCGGATACGACACCGAGGCGACCGAGCGCCAGAGCCGCTTTCTCGAGGGCGCACTCTTTGAGCGGGTGAGCCTCTCCGAACACCTGCTCACCCAGCTCGGATACGAGCATGTGAGCGACGAGGAGTATACGGTCGGCGAGATCCTCATCACCGACCTCGATGCCAACGGCTTCTTCATCCACGAACCCGAATCCCTCCTCTCAGAGGCACAGCAGGCCCACCTGCCGAAGGTGCTCCCCCTCCTGCGCCGCTTCGATCCCCCGGGGATCGCTGTCGCCGATTGGCGTGAATCCCTGGTCCTCCAGGCTGAACTCCAGGGGATGGAGGGTGAGGAGCTTGCAGCCTTCACCGGCCTCGTATGCGAGAAGCTGGAGCTGATGCGCTCCGGCAAGAAGGAGCAGGTTGCCAAGGAGCTCGGCATCGACATCTACGACCTGGAGGTCCTCTACACCTTCCTCAAGACCCTGACCCCCTTCCCCGGCCAGAGCTTCTCAAGCGGGCCCGAGCAGTTCGTCATCCCCGAGCTCTCCATCCGGCGCGATGGGGATGAGCTGGTGATGCAGATGAACAACTCCGCCCTCCCCGATCTGAAAATCCAGGCCTCCTTCGAGCACCTCGCCGACTCGATCGGCGACCAGGAGGAGTCCAAGAAGGCAACCCAGTACATCAACGAGCAGATCAAGCGTGCCGAGAGCCTGATCTTCCAGGTCCAGGTACGCAACCAGACCCTCTACCGTCTCGGCCAGGTCCTGATGAAACGCCAGCGCGAGTTCTTCCTCTACGGCCCCCTGCATATCAAGCCATTGACACAGAAGGAGGTAGCCGCCGAGCTCTCTGTCCATGAGACGACGGTCAGCCGGATCAGCACCGCCAAGTGGGTCGACACCGATTGGGGCATCATCCAGGTCAAGGGGCTCTTCAGTTCGGCTGTCGGGGAGGAGGGGGCACAGCTCTCCAAGGAGGCGGTCAAGGAGATGATCCGCCGGATGCTCGACGAACATCAGGGGACGAAGGCGCTCAGCGACCAGAAGATCAGCGACCTGCTCAAGGAGGAGGGGGTTTCGGTGGCCCGGCGTACCGTCGCCAAGTACCGCAACGAGCTGAACATCGATCCCTCGTTCATCAGGGGCACCAATTAGTGAAGGGGTGCCTTCGCACCCCTCCCAAGATCACAGTCATCATTCGCTCATCGTTCCTGGATCTTTCCCTTCTCCTTACGGGCAGTGGCCTCGATCTTGTCGATCAAGAGCTCGATGCCCTCATATAGTTCATAGCAATCATAACTGACCATCTTGATGGTCCCCCAAGAGAAGTGTAGTTTCCCGTCCAAATGGAACCCTTGCCCGGCGCTCTCTCGTGTAATCACGATATCCAGGTCGTGCAGGTATCCTTCGGCGAACTGGAGTTTCTGGAGCTTCTTGTCCAGAAATGCCCGGGTCTCATCACTTGGGTTGTAACGGATGCCTCTGACTGTCAAATTCATAAGCCCTCCTTTGACAATGGTCGTATCCTAAGAATACGTCTTGCCACGCCAATCGTCAATGGACAAAAATCCAGCAAACCCCAACGACCTGGTTTTCTCTCTTGCAAAAAGGAGACATACAATTGTATAGTGGAAGCCGATGAGGAGTCGGTGTATGAGCAGCTTCACTGTCCTGGATCTCCTGGACCTCGATCTCAAAGAGCAAAACCACCTCGGCCTTTCGTGCATCGCCGGTCGTAGCGGGCTCTCCCGCTCCATCACCACCAGCAAGATCAGCCGCCCCGGCCTCCCGCTTGCCGGCTTCTTCGAGCAATTCTCAGCCATAGCCATCCAGATCTTTGGCAAGGGCGAGCAGGCATACGCCGAGAAGCTGGAGAGCGAGAGAGAGCTGGCCACCATCGAACAGTTCTTCGCCTACGACCTGCCCTGCTGTATCTTCAGCGACGGGGGTACGCCATCAAAAAAGCTCATCGAGCTTGCCAATGAGACCTCCACCCCGCTGCTTACCACCAACCTCGCCTCAAGCGACTTCACCCGCCACCTCATCCAGACCCTCGACGAGGTCTTCGCCCCGACACAGACGATCCACGCCGTCTTTGTCGAGGTCTACGGCATCGGCGTCCTGATCACCGGCGAGAGCGGGGTCGGCAAGAGCGAGACCGCCCTTGAACTCGTGGAGCGGGGCCATCGGCTCATCAGCGATGATACGGTGAAGCTGCGATCCATCAGCGACAACTACCTCATCGGCATGGGCCAGAACCCACTTTTGGCCCACCACATGGAGATCAGGGGGCTGGGGATCATCAACCTCGCCTCGATCTATGGCGTCGGCTCGATCAGGGAGCGCAAGCAGGTACAGCTGGCCGTCCACCTCGAACAGTGGGATGCCAACAAGCAATACGACCGTATCGGCGATGAACAGCTCTTTGACACCTAC